>JBKPOS010000055.1:0-8947 GCA_046733215.1 Gemmatimonadota bacterium | reverse complement strand
GAGTGGTCATCGGCACGCCGAGCTACATGGCGCCCGAGACCGTCGACAACGAGCCCGCTGGTCCGCCGGCAGATCTGTTTGCCGTGGGCGCTATCCTGTTCGAGATGCTGACCGGGAAGCGTGCCTTCAATGGGAACACAGTCCTCGAGATCCAGAACGCGGTGGTCCGTGAGCACCCCCCTGCCCTGGTCGGTGGCGCCGACGTCATGGCGGCCGATCGAGTGATCCAGCGCGCACTCGCCAAGCGGCGGGAGGATCGGTACCCCGACGCCGCGATGATGGCTCGCGACGTACGCGAGGCGCTCACGCTGATCGATACCGGCCCGACGCCGCGGGTTCGCACCATGACCCGGCTCATCGTGCTGCCCTTTCGGATGCTCCGGGCCGATCCCGAGCTCGAGTTCCTCACCCACGGCCTGCCTGAGGCGATCTCCGCGTCCCTGGCCGGCCTTGAGACTGTTGCCGTGCGATCCAGCGCCGCGGCGGAGCGCTATGCGGGCGAGCAACCCGATCTCAAATTGATCGCCGCCGAAAGCGGGGTTGATGCGATCGTCCTCGGCAGCCTGCTGCGCGCTGGCGAGCAGGTCCGGGTCGCGATCCAGTTGGTCGAGGTGCCGAGTGGTACCTTGGTCACGACCCGTACGGCGCAGGTCGCGCTCAGCAACATCTTCGAATTGCAGGACGAGCTGACCCGTCAGATTGTGGACGCGCTCGCCATCCCGCTCTCCGCCCACGACCACCAGGTACTGGACCAAGACGCACCTACCCGCCCCGAGGCGTATGAGCTGTATCTGCGGGCCAATCACCTGAGCGAGGACGCATCGCACCTCAGAAACCTGACTACCGCGCGCGACCTGTACCGCCGGTGCCTCGAGCTGGACCCCAACTTCGCTCCGGCCTGGGCGCGGCTCGGACGGGTGCATCGAGTCATGGCCAAATTCGCGCACGCGCCTTATGCGGAGGAGTCTACCCAAGCCGAGCAGGCCTTTCGCAAGGCCCTCGAGCTCAATCCCGACCTTCCCCTTACGCACAACCTCTATACCAATTTCGAGATCGAGGAGCAGGGCCGTGCGCGAGAGGCGATGGTGCGTTTGCTCCAGCAAGCCGGGAGGCACGCGGCGGATCCTGATCTGCTGACGGGCCTGGTTATCGCGTGCCGGTTCTGCGGTCTGTTGCAAGCGTCACTGGCCGCGGACCGGCGAGCGCGGCGGATCGACCCGGGAGTGCGCACCAGTGTGACCTACACGCATTGGCTCCTGGCCGACTATCAGCAGACGATGCTCACCGACCTGGGGGCGTTCCATGGGCTGCGGCTCGCGTGCCTTTGGATGCTCGGGCGCAAGGGCGAGGCGATCGAAACAGCCCGACACCTCCAATCGCCCCAGCCGGAAGGCGCCGAGCATTGGTATCTCAAGGCCGAGCTTGCGGCGTTCGAGGGTGACCGGGATGCATGTATCGCGGCGACTCGGCAGGTCTTAGGGACGGGTTTTCACGACCCGGAGGGGCTGCTGTTTGCGGCTCGCGTTGCAGCCTACGTGGGGGCGACTGATTTCGCGCTCGAAATGCTGGGGAAAGTGGTGGACGGCGGAATGCACTGTCCCACAGCGCTGGTGCGGGATCCCTGGCTCGACTCGCTTCGTACGGAGCCTGAGTTCGTACGCCTGCTCCGGCGATCGGAGCAGGAGCAGGCGGAATCCCTCCGCGCCTTTATCCAGGCAGGAGGCGAGCGACTGCTTGGCGCGGCCGGTTAGCCGCTGAAGAGATGGAGCGGGTCGGGCTTGCTCTACTAGCCATTCTCTTCGCGCTCGCCATCGCCCTCTGGCTCTACGGCATCTACTGCTATATCCAGATGGTGAGGCATCGCGCCGCAGGCACCAGCCCGTTCCAACTCGCCTGGCCATCCCGCCACCTCACGGAACGTGGGTGCGAGTTTCGGAGACGGGCCCTCCGGGCCTATGCGGCCTTCGGGCTTTTGGCGTTGCTGCTCCTGCTCCTGGCCACTCTGCTGGGAGTGTGGTTGCGGCGGGATGTTGTCTGAAACAACGGTGTAGGATCCAGAACGTTCCGAACTGTGGGCACCTGGTGCGTCATTCCGCCTTCCTGCTGTCTCTCTCGTTCGCCCTGATCAACACTCCCTCGCTGTGGTGTCAGGTCGAGTATGCGGCGCCCGTCATGGCAGGCATCAGCAATCACGGCCAAAACCTGAGTCAGCCGTACGTCACGGCGGGCGATCGAGCGTACTTGATTGGAACGCAGGACGGGAACTTCCCGGACATGGGCGAGCACGTCCCAGGCGAAATGGCGGGCCTCTGGCTGCATCCGATCAAGCTCCTAGACGGCTTCTGGGCAACCATAACAGAACCGGCGACCCACCAGCAGGCTGCTCTGTCTAAGAGCCCTGAATTCATCACATATCCCTATGGCAATCGGTTCAAGTACGGGCCCGTCTTCGACAGCCTGGAGATCGAGCGCTTTCAGTTCAGCCCCGACAGTCAGAACGGATTGATCGTCCAGTACCAGTTCAAAAACCGGAGCGCCCGGTTGCGCGGTTTGCACTTTCGATTCTCAGTAAAAACCGACCTCAGGCCGGTATGGTATTCGGATCGACTCGGCATCAAGGACGCTAAGGACAGCGTTGTCTGGCAAGCCGCGAACCGCCTGTTCGCCGCCAAGGACGTCCGTAACCCCTGGTTCTCTGTCTGGGGAGCCGTAGGCTCTGCTGATGTCCGACCTATTGCACATCCGGCACCAATCCGCACGAACGGCATGGGAGTCACCGCTGCATCCGAATACAATCTGTTGGTGAACCCACACGACACCTCCACTCTGACATTCGTGATCGCAGGGTCGCCATCCGACAAGAACGCAGCTGTCACTACGTACAAATACCTGGTGGCGAACCATGCGAGCCTCCTTCGCAAGAAGGAGGAGCACTACGCCTCGATCATCGAACGGGCGAGGGTGAGGATTCCCGATCCAGGCTTGCAGGCGGTGTATGACTGGGTGCGCGTGAACGTCGAGTGGCTGGCGAGAGAGGTTCCCGGCATCGGCCGAGGTCTCGGTGCCGGCCTGATGGAATACCCCTGGTGGTTCGGGACTGAAACCTATTCCCTGCAAGCGCTCATGGCGTCGGGCGAGTTCAACCTCGTCAAGCAGACGCTCAGGTTACTTCGGGATCAGTCTATAAAGGCCAACGGAAACGGCCGGATCGTGCACGAGGTAACCACGAGCGGCGCGATCTCCAATCCCGGCAATACTCAGGAAACCGCTCAGTTCATCCTGACGGTCGGGAAGCTGGTCGACTGGACGGGAGATCTGAAGTTTGCGAGAGAGATGTACCCGGCCATGAAGCTCGGCATCCACTGGCTGCTTGGCGATATGGACCAGAATCACGACTTGTTTCCGGAAGGCTACGGGATCATGGAAGTGTACGGCTTGAACGCGGAATTGATCGACGTGGCTGTCTACACTCAGCAGGCATTGACAGCGACGGCGCACATCGCAGGGATTCTCGGCGATTCAGCCGCAGCGGAGCGGTACGAGTGGCTGGCCTCGGAGCTGGCGAGCAAAGTCAATGAGCGCTTTTGGGTCGAAGAGGAAGGCTCGTACGCTGACTTCTACGGCACCAGAGCACAGGCGATCAGCGCAGCAGCCGGGGCGATCAAGCAGATAGGGTTAAAGGGCGAGAGCAAGCTGACCCCAAGAGACCGGCAACTGATTGGCTATTACGAGCAACGGAAGCAGAAGTTCTCCGCCATGCCGGATGGAAGTAGAGGCTGGACGACGAACAAGAACTGGGTTATCACGACGCCGATGGAAACCGGCATCGCCCCGCAAGCACGAGCCATCCGGGCTCTCGACAAGATCCGAAGCGAAGATGTGGGACCGTACGGCCCCTTCCTGTCCGCTGTCGAACGAGGCGCGATGATGACGATCTCGACCGGCGTACAGGCGGTCTCGGAAGCCAATTACGGACGTATCGACAACGCATTGTGGTATGTAGACAGGATCGTGCAGACCTTCAATCGGCGAACACCAGGCTCGATCTCCGAGATGATGCCAGACTACGGCTGCTTTACGATCGCCTGGACCAGTTACGGCATCGTGGTGCCACTGATCGAGCACGTGTTCGGCATTCAGCCGGATGCGGTCCACAAAACCGTCGTCCTTGACCCTCACGTACCCAACGGGTGGCAGGACATGAGCGTCGAAAACCTTCCCGTCGGGGCCAACGTCATTTCGCTTTCACGTTCGACGAGCGGCAGGGGCACCGAATACCGCGTCGAAGCCAAAGACGACGGCTGGAACCTCGTCTTGAAAGGAAGCGAGTTCTCGGGAGCCACGCTCTATTTGAACGGCAGACCGGTTCCTTACACTTCCAACGGCATACGTATGAGCGGACGGAAGAATCGCGTGCTGGTCGTTCAGTCTTCTGTGCTTCCAAGGTGAAACCACCAAAGCTGTGTACCGAGGCGAAGGGCGTCATCGGACATTGACGCAACCCGAACGACGGCTAAGATCTTCCACATCAATCCATGTCCATTCCCCCAACCGGGAAATCCAAATGAGAACGTCATATGTGCTTGCCGCATGGGTGGTCATCTCCGCTGCGGGGGCATCGGTCGTCGCCGCCCAGGCGCCTGCGGCGCCCAAGCCCGGACCCGAGCACGCGCGGCTGGCCTACTTCGTGGGAAAGTGGAAGACCGAGGGTGAGATGAAGCCGGGCCCGATGGGACCCGGTGGCAAGATGTCGGGCACCGACACCTGCGAGTGGTACGACGGTCATTTCAGCGTGGTCTGCCGGTCCGAAGGGACCGGGCCCTGGGGCCCGACCAAGAGCATCGGCATCCTGGGCTACAGCACGGAAGAGAAAGTCTACACCTACTACGGCGTTGATAATTCGCCCATGACCATGTCGACGGTGCCGAAGGGTACTGTCCAGGGGAAGACGTGGAGCTACACGGACGAGAGCATGATGGGCGGCAAGAAGGTCAAGTCGCGGGTCACAATCAATGAGGTCTCGCCCTCGGAGTACACGTTCAAGTACGAATTGCAGGGAGCGGACGGAAAGTGGGCGCCCATGATGGAGTCTAAGAGCACCAAGATGTAGTATGGACGCGATCGCTCGGCTCGGTCCTGCGCTGGCGGACCGCTACCGCATCGAGCGCGAGCTCGGCGCCGGCGGTATGGCCACCGTCTACCTCGCCGACGACCTCCGCCACGGCCGCAAGGTCGCCATCAAACTCCTACACGCCGAGCTTTCCGCGATGCTCGGCCCGGAGCGGTTTCTCACCGAGATCAAGACCACGGCCGCACTGCAGCACCCGCATGTCCTGCCGCTCTACGACTCCGGCTCGACCGACGGACTTCTCTACTATGTAATGCCTTTCATCGAGGGCGAGACCCTCCGCCATCGGCTCGAGCGCGAGCGCCAGCTCCCGGTGGGCGATGCTGTTCGGATCGCAACCGAGGTCGCCGATGCGCTCGAATACGCCCACAAGCACGGAATCGTCCACCGCGATATCAAGCCGGAAAACATTCTCTTGCAGAGCGGCCACGCATTGGTGGCCGACTTCGGCATCGCCCTCGCCGTGGCCGAGGCCGGCGGGAATCGGTTAACCCAGACCGGGTTTTCCCTAGGCACGCCACAGTACATGGCGCCCGAGCAGGCCACCGGGGAGAAGCACGTGGATCCGCGCGCCGACGTATACGCACTCGGCGCTGTGACCTACGAGATGCTTGCCGGGGCAGCGCCGTTCATCGGTCCCACCGCGCAGGCAGTCGTCGCCAAGGTCATCACGGAACGCGCCCGCCCGCTTCGTGAGCTGCGCGATACGGTGCCGCCCCATGTGGCAGCGGCGGTGCAATCGGCGCTCGAAAAGCTGCCGGCTGATCGTCCGGCGAGCGCCGCGGCATTCGCCCGGATGCTCACGGATGAAGGCACCCGAACCTTGGCGGTTCCAGCCGTGCGCAGCCGCTCTCGGTGGACCTGGCCCGCGTCGGGTATCGCGGCATTGGTGCTGGTGGCCGCCGCGGGCGTCGGATACGCGATTGGCCATCGGGCGACACCGGACAGAGCGCCGGGCTTTCCGCCGTCACGGCTTGCGCTCCTTGCACCCACTCTGGGCGGCAGTGGCGCCGCCGGGCTCCACCGACAAATCGCGCTCACGCCGGACGGTGAAGCAGTTATTTACGTCACCGAGAATCCCAACGGCGACAATTCGCTCGCCTTGCACCGCCTCGATGCGGCAGAGCCTGCCATGATTCCGGGCGGCGACGGGCTCATGGATCCGCGCTACTCGCTCGACGGGCGCTGGATCATGACCTGGGGCTTTCCCGTACTCAGAGCGACCGAACGGGCCTTCCGCCTCCCTGCCGCAGGAGGCACCCCCAGCCAGCTTCCCGTAGGCGTGGATACCCGCTTCGGCGCATGGAGCGCCGACGGGAGCTTCTGGTTCACCTCCATCAACTCCGGCGCCATCCAACGCCTCTCGCCCGACGGGCAAGTCACGACGGTCTTTCCTCAGCGTACGGTCGGACTGCGCGTGCAGCAGGTCATCGAACCTGGGTTGTGGGGACTAGTCGTGCGCGCACCGCTCGGGAACACGGCTGGCCCGCTCGTGATGTTCGGCCTCGAGAGCGGCCAGGAGACCACCGTGCTCGACGTGCCGGTGGTCGAGGCGCGCTATACCACGGGGCTCCTGGTTTACGCGCAGTCGGACGGTATTCTCAGGGCCGTGCCATTCGACCCCCGGGCGCAGCGCACGACCGCCACGCCGGTGCAAATCGCCAGCGGCGTCTCGCTCACTGGCAGCGGCGTTGCTCAGTTCGCGGTTGCGGCCAACGGCACGGTGGCCTACATGCCCGAGGACCCGCGGTCGCTTGTCTTTGCCGACCGCTCGGGCGCCTTCCGGCTCGCGACAGCGGAAGGACACAACTATCACGCACCGGAGTTCTCTCCCGATGGCCGGCGCGTTTCGGTGGATTTCACCGGGGGCGATGGACGCGATGTATGGGTTCTGTCACTGGTACAGGGCACCCTCTCCCGCGCCACCTTCGACCGCGATGGGCACGATGCGACTTGGACCCCGGACGGGAAGTACCTCACCTACACGAGCTTCCGAAGCGGAACCTTCGGGCTCTACCGCGCCCGGATCGGAAGCGCGGAGCCGCCCGAGTCGCTGCTCGCATCACCGGTGCTGGGCTATACCGGAAGATGGCTTACCGACGGCAGCGGCCTGCTCACGACCGGCTCGGATCTGAACCCCACGTCCGGAGCGGACATTGTGCTCGTTCGGAACCGCGGCCGTGGGCCGATCGAGCGCGTGGTCGCCAACCAGTTCCAGACGGCCTACCCAATGCCATCGCCGGATCGGAAATGGTTCGCGTTCGTCTCCAACCAGTCGGGCGAGGAGGAAGTGTTCGTCCGCTCGCTCGATCAGGGAGGCGAGGAGATCCAAGTCTCGCAGGGCGGCGGCAGCGAGCCGGTTTGGTCGCCCGATGGGCGCGAGCTCTATTATCGCGGCAACGTGGAAGGACGGATCAAGCTGATGGCGGCGACAATTCGGGCGGCGCCAGGGCTGGAGGTGCTCTCGCGGACGGCGCTCTTCCCCGTGACCGATATCGTCGGCGCTTCGCCCCACGCGAACTACGCGATTTCTCCCGACGGCAAGACATTCGTGATGGTGCGCCGCGCGCCGGCCAATCGCATCATCGTGCTGCAGAACCTGCCGGAACTGGTGCGTCGCATTCAAGGGGCCGGCTCAGTAGCGCGTTGAACGGCGAGAGGGGAGCCTTTAGCTACGTACGTGACCGGCGCGATCATCGCGACGAGCACCGTCACATCGCAAGACCGTTCTAGCTTTGTACGTTCCTGATGCCCATGCTGCTGCTTCGGCTTCGTGGACCGGATTTGAATGACAAAGTCCCCCCTTCCCCTCTTCCCCCATCCACAACTGTCGCAAGAGCCCTTCAGTCGGCAAACGGCGCGAAAGACCTCGCGACTCCGCGGCGCCACTGTCACCGAAGGCCTCTGCCCCTACTGCGCCGTCGGCTGCGGACAACTGATCTATACCAAGGGAGGGCAGCTCATCGACATCGAGGGCAACCCCGACAGTCCAATTAGCGAGGGGACCCTCTGCCCCAAAGGCGCCAACTCCTTTCAGCTCGCCGTCAATCCGCACCGAGTCACCCAGGTTCTGTACCGCGCGCCTTACTCCGACCAATGGGAGACCAGGTCGCTCGACTGGGCTCTCGACCGGATCGCGCAGCGAGTAAAGGAAACGCGAGACGCCGACTTCACGGTCCGGGACGAGGCCGGCCGGCTACTCAACTCGGTTCGCTCCATTGGGACCCTGGGCGGAGCTACGATCGACAACGAGGAGAACTACCTCATCAAGAAGCTGTTCGGTGGGGGACTCGGCGTCGTCTCCATCGAGAACCAGGCCCGAATATGACATAGCGCCTCGGTGCCCGGTCTGGGCGCCTCGTTCGGCCGCGGAGCGGCTACCGGCTATCAGCAGGACCTGGCGAACAGCGACTGCATCCTGTTCATGGGTTCCAACATGGCCGAGGCTCACCCGGTGGGCTTCCGCTGGCCCATGAAAGCCAAGGAGCGCGGCGCGACTCTCATCCACGTGGATCCGCGCTTTACCCGCACGTCAGCCTTATGCGACCTTCACATCGGTATCCGGGCCGGCAGCGACATCGCCTTCCTCGGCGGACTGGTCAACTACGTCCTGAGCCACGATCGGTGGTTCAAGGAGTACGTCCTCCACTACACCAATGCAGCCACCATCCTCCAGGATGGATTCAAGGACACCGAGGAACTGGGTGGCCTGTTCAGCGGCTACCACGGGAACCGGAAGACCGGTATCTACGATGCCCGGGAAGGTCGCTGGGGATATGTCGGTACACCTGCCCCGGAAGAGCATGAAGAGTGGGGCGG
>JBKPOS010000054.1:0-31493 GCA_046733215.1 Gemmatimonadota bacterium | reverse complement strand
ACGGAAGAGGCGATGGCGAGCGTGCTGTCGCTTCCGATTTACCCCGAGCTGACGGTCGCCCAGCAGGACATCGTGATCGAGGCGGTGCGGGACTTTTATCGATGAGCCGGCTCAAAGTCGGCGTAATCGGAGCCGGGGCTTGGGGAAAGAACCACGTGCGCACGCTGGCGTCCCTGCCGGAGACGAGCCTGGCGGCTGTGTGTGAGGTGGACCCCGGCATCCGAGACCGTCTCACCAAGCAGTATCCAGGAACGCTGGTAACCGACTCGGTATCGGCCCTTCTCGAACGGGTCGAAGCGGTCGTGATCGCCTCGAGTGCGCGAACCCACGCCGAGCTGGGGCGAAAAGCGGTCGAGGCGGGCATCCCCGCGCTGGTCGAAAAGCCGTTCGCTCTCACGGTGGCAGACGCCGAAGGTCTCGCCGACCTCGCAGCGCGCCGCGGTATTCCGGTTCTGGCTGGGCACTTGCTGGAGTATCACCCTGTGGTGGAGCAGCTGCGGCGGCTGGTGATCGAGCGCGCTCTGGGGGATCTGTACTACTTGTATTCGCAGCGGGTCAATCTCGGGCAGGTCCGTCCCGACGAGAATGCGCTCTGGAGCTTCGGACCGCACGACGTGTCGGTGGCGCTCTTTTTGCTCGGCGACCTGCCCTGCACGGTGGCGGCACAAGGCCATTCGTATCTCCAGCCGGGCATCGAAGACGTCGTCTTCCTCACGCTGACGTTCGCGTCCGGCGTAGTGGCGCACGCGCAGATGTCGTGGCTCGATCCCCATAAGGAGCGCCGCCTCACGGTGGTGGGCTCGAAGCAGATGGCGGTGTTCGACGACATGCAGCCACGCGAGAAGCTGCGAATCTACGACAAAGGTGTCGAGCGTCCCGAGTACCGGTCGTGGGGCGAAAGCCTCGCGGTCCGGGAAGGTGACATTTACATCCCGCGGATTTCCAACGCGGAGCCCCTCGCCGCCCAGCTGCGCCACTTTGCGCAGGTGGTGCGAGGCGAGGCCAAGCCTCGCGCGGATGCGGCCGACGGGGTTCGAGTAATCCGGGTGTTGGACGCGGCCAGCCGGTCGCTGGCGGCGGGAGGCACTCCGGTCCGTTTGGAGGGTACGGCATGAGTAGCAAGGTCGCCGAGTCGCTCCTCGAACGAATCGAGCGGCGTGATATCGTCTTTGGCATTGTCGGCCTGGGTTACGTGGGGCTTCCGCTCGCGGTCGAGCTCGCGCAGGCGGGCTACCGAGTGCTTGGCTACGACGTGAACCAGCGGGTGGTCGATGGGCTCAACGCCGGTCGCTCGCATGTAAAGGATGTGAGCGATTCACAGCTCACGGACATCGCGGCCCGGTTCACCGCCACGACCAATGCCGATCGTCTGGGTGAGGCCGACGCGATCTCCATTTGCGTACCCACCCCCCTTTCCAAGTTCAAGGATCCCGACGTCAGCTTCATTGTCGCAGCGACGGAATCGGTCAAGCGCTCACTGCGGCGAGGGCAGGCGATCATCCTCGAGAGCACGACCTATCCAGGGACGACCCGGGAAATCCTGCTGCCTGCGCTGGAAAGCACCGGGCTCAAGGTGGGAACGGACTTTTTCCTGGCGTTCAGCCCTGAGCGGGTAGATCCCGGCAATGCACACTTCGGCACGCGCAACACGCCCAAGGTGGTCGGTGGTATCACGCCGGACTGCCGCCGAGTTGCGGTCGCGCTATACCAGCCGGCCATCGATACGCTGGTGCCGGTGTCCACCACGGAAGCGGCCGAGCTGGTCAAGCTGCTGGAGAACACCTTCCGCTCGGTCAATATCGGGCTCGTGAATGAGATGGCGATCGTTTGCGACAAGCTCGGCGTGGATGTTTGGGAGGTCATCGAGGCCGCGGCGACCAAGCCGTTTGGGTTCATGAAATTCCTGCCAGGTCCCGGTCTCGGTGGCCACTGCATACCGATCGACCCGCATTACCTCGCGTGGAAAATGCGCGGTCTCAATTACAAGACCCGCTTCATCGACCTTGCCGGCGAGCTCAACACCGAGATGCCGGTGTTCTGGGTTCGCAAGGTGGTCGACGCGCTCAACGATCGTGGGCGGGCGGTGCGAGGCGCAAACATCCTCGTTCTAGGCGTGGCCTACAAGCGCGACATCGACGACATCCGGGAGAGCCCGGCGCTGGACATCATTCGTCTGCTGGAGCAGCAGGGTGCCCGCGTGACCTATCACGATCCCCACGTGGCGGCGTTCTCTGAGGATGGACACGAGTACCGTTCGGTCCCGCTGACGCCGGGGACCATCGAGGGGGCGGACTGTGTGCTGGTGGTGACGGACCATTCGGCCATCGACTTCCATCTCGTCAAGCGGCATGCGCGAGTCGCTGTGGACACGCGACACGTCCTGCCGCGAGGAGACTGACGCATGCACGTTGCGGTTGTAGGCAGCGGGTACGTAGGCCTGGTCGCCGGGGCGTGCCTGGCCGAGACCGGCAACGACGTGGTGTGCGTGGATGTCGATGAGTCGAAGATCGAGCGGCTCAAGCGGAACGAGATCCCCATCTACGAGCCGGGCCTCGAACCGCTGGTGCGGCGCAATCAGGAAGGTGGCCGCCTCACCTTCACCACCGACATCGGCGACGCGGTCTGCCGCGCGCGGGTGATTTTCATCGCCGTCGGCACGCCCCCGGGTGAAGACGGATCGGCCGATCTGAAGCACGTACTCGCAGTCGCCACCGCGATCGGCAAGCACATGAACGAGCACAAGGTCGTCGTCACCAAGTCTACGGTCCCCGTGGGCACGGCCGTCAAGGTACGCGCCGCGATCCAGGCCGAAACGAAGATCCCCGTCTCGGTCTGTTCCAACCCCGAGTTTCTCAAGGAAGGTGCCGCGATCGACGATTTCATGAAGCCCGACCGGGTGGTGGTCGGAGTGGACTCGCAACAGGCGCGGGAAACGATGCAGGAGCTGTACGCGCCGTTCGTCCGCACCGGGAATCCGATCATTTTCATGGACATCGCGTCGGCCGAGGTGACCAAGTACGCTGCCAACGCAATGCTTGCCACCCGCATTTCGTTCATGAACCAGGTCGCCGAGTTCTGCGAGCGCGTCGGGGCCGACGTGAAGATGGTCCGTCAGGGCATCGGCAGCGATCGGCGCATCGGTCCCGCCTTTCTGTTCCCGGGTCCAGGCTACGGTGGGTCGTGCTTCCCCAAAGACGTCAAGGCACTGATCCGGTCGGGCACCGATGTAGGAGTGCGCTTCGACCTCCTCGAGTCGGTGGAGGCGATCAACGAACGCCAGAAGCTTCTTCTGTTTCGCAAGCTGGTGAAGGCGCTTGGCGAAAACCTCTCCGGTACGAGGATCGGGATCTGGGGACTCGCCTTCAAGGCGGGTACGGACGACATGCGGGAAAGCCCCTCGGTGCCGCTGGTCCGGTCGCTGGTCGGTCGGGGAGCGACCGTGCTGGCTCACGATCCGGAAGCACACGACACCGCTCGCGCAGTCTTCTCCAACACCGTGCAGTACGTGAAGGACCCCTATGACGCCATCGAGGATGCCAGCGCGCTCGTGATTGTCACCGAGTGGCTGGTGTACCGCAACCCGGACTTCGAGCGAATGAAAAAGGCGTTGCGGCGTCCCCTCGTGATCGACGGACGGAACTTGTACGACGCGGCGCGAATGCGGTCGCTGGGCTTCCAATACCATGGAATCGGGACGCCCTCGTGAGAGTGCTGATCACCGGCGCGGCCGGTTTCCTGGGCTCGCATCTGGCGGATCGCTTCATTGCGGACGGCCACCATGTCATCGCGATGGACAACTTCATCACCGGGACTCCGGAGAACATCGCGCACCTGATGGGGCACGAGCGCTTTCGCTTCGTCCAGCACGATGTCACCAACTATCTCTATGTCGAGGGCACGCTCGACGGCGTGCTGCATTTCGCGTCGCCGGCGAGCCCCATCGACTATCTCGAGCTGCCCATCCAGACGCTCAAGGTGGGTTCCCTCGGCAGCCACAAGGCACTGGGTCTCGCGAAGGCGAAGGGCGCACGATTCCTGCTGGCGTCCACGTCCGAGGTGTACGGAGATCCGCAGGTACATCCCCAGCCGGAGAGCTACTGGGGGCACGTCAATCCGGTGGGCCCCCGCGGCGTCTACGACGAGGCCAAGCGGTTCGCCGAGGCGCTCACCATGGCCTACCAGCGGTACCACGGCCTTGAAACGCGGATCGTGCGGATCTTCAACACGTACGGGCCGCGCATGCGCGCCCGGGACGGACGGGTCGTGTCCAATTTCATCGTTCAGGCCTTGAAGGGTGAACCGCTCACGATCTACGGTGACGGCTCCCAGACCCGATCGTTCTGCTATGTGTCGGATCTGGTCGAAGGCATCTACCGTCTCTTCGCGAGCGATCGGAGCGAGCCCACCAACATCGGCAACCCGATCGAATTCACGGTGAGAGCGCTGGCCGAGCGCGTCCTGCAGCTCACGGGCGCACGCTCTAAGCTGGTCGAGCGTCCGCTGCCCACCGACGATCCCAAAGTGCGGCAGCCGGACATCTCGATCGCACGGCAAGTGCTCAAGTGGGAACCTCAGGTGAGCCTCGACGAAGGGCTGGAGCGGACCATCGGGTTCTTCCGGACGAAGCTCGCGGCATGACTCGGGTTGTGGTGACCGGAGCAGCCGGGTTCATCGGCTCCCATCTGGTTGAAGCGCTGATTGCCCGGGGCGACGCCGTGATTGGAGTCGACAACTTCGATCCGTTTTATCCGCGGCCAATGAAAGAGCGGAACCTTCGGGAGATGGGGGAGCGCCCCGAATTCTGCTTTCACGAGCTGGACATGCTCGAGGTCGAGCCGCTTGCCCGGTTGCTCTCGCCCGAGTGCGTGGTGGTCCACCTTGCGGGAAAGGCAGGTGTGCGGCCCTCCATCGCGGATCCGGTGGGGTACACCCGCGCAAATGTCAGCGGCACGGCGGCGGTGCTCGAGGCGGCTCGCCGCGCCGGTGTGCGGCGGCTGGTCTACGGCTCGTCCTCCTCGGTGTACGGCAACAGCACGCCGACCCCTTTTCGCGAAGATGCGGTTGCGATCGAGCCGGTATCCCCGTACGCTGCCACCAAGCGCGCGGGCGAGCTGCTGGTGCACTCGCTCGCCCCGCTCCATGGCTTTCAGGTTGCGTCCCTCCGATTCTTCACGGTCTTCGGCCCCCGCCAGCGGCCGGACCTCGCCATTCACTCGTTTGCCCGGCGCATGGCGGAAGGTCGCCCACTCACCCTGTTTGGTGACGGGACCCAGTCGCGTGACTATACCTACTGCGACGACATCGTGGCGGGCGTGCTCGCGGCGATTGACTGGACGGAGACCGCACCGGTAGGCATGGACATCTTCAATCTGGGTGGCAGCCGCCCCGTGGCGCTAAAGCAACTGGTCGACACGCTCTCGGCCGCCCTGGGGATGCAGCCCGCCATCGAATGGGCACCCATGCAGCCGGGCGATGTCGAGCGAACCTGGGCCGATGTCAGCAAATCGGGGCGGGTTCTCGGCTACGCGCCGCGCACGGGGCTCGAGGAAGGAATCGGTCGATTCGTCACCTGGTTTCGGGGGGCTTATGCACGGGAACGCTGATCATCTGCTGGACCGCGCCCGCGAACGCTTCGCGGCGGGCGATTCCTTCGGCACGCTCTACCTGCTCGACGAGCTGCTCGAAAGCGAGCCCGGATTTGCCGACGTCCATCAGCTCCGTGGCGTGGCTTTGGCCCTGTTGGGGCGCCCGGAAGACGCCCTCGCCGCTTTCGACGCCGCCCTCCAGCGGAACCCCGGCTATGTAGAGGCTCTCATCCATCGCGGGCTCGTTCTGGCAGACCTCGGCCGAAACGAAGAAGCTGAGGAGAGCTTTCGGCGCGCTACGGAGATTCACGTCGACGGCGGACATTTTCCCCGCGTCGTCGCCGGCCGATTGGCCAATCTCCATGCGCAGCTGGGTGAGGCATATGCCGATGCGGGTGCGCTTCACGAAGCCGCCGGCGAGTACCAGCGCGCGCTCAAGCTCGGTCCCGAGTTTCACGACCTGCGCAACCGCCTCGGCAAGCATCTGCTGGCTGCCGGACGCTATCTCGAGGCTCGGGAGGAGTTGGAGCAGGTGCTCAAGGCCCGTCCTGAGCTGGAAGACGCACGCACGTCGCTGGGACTCGCCTGCTATCTGTCCGGCGATACCGACGGGGCGCGCGAGGTCTGGCGCGAGTGTCGGGAACGTCGGCCGGACGACGCCAGGATCGAGGCATACCTGGCTATGGTGGAGCGGGTGCCGCGGTGAAGCATTGGCAGGTCGCAACGGTGCTGGCCCTGGCGGCGTGCAGCTCGCCGGGGGCACCAGAGCGTGCGGGCGATCAGGCCTACGGCGCCGGCCGGTACGCGGAGGCACTGACGCAATACCGGGCGGCCACGGTGCGCAATACGCCGCCCCGGGTCTGGGCTAAGCTCGGCCTCGCGGCCTTTCACGCCGGTGATTTGCGTGCTGCAGCCGAAGCCTATCGGCGGCTTGCGGTGGAGGACGAGACCCGCTCCGATGAGGCGGCGGAGGGGCTCGATATGGTTGCCCGTGCTGCCGCACGCGGGGACGACGCACGCGCACTGCATGACGCCGTGCTCGGATTGCAGGCGGTCGCGCCGCAGCGGCCTGTTGCCCGGTACGCACTGGCATTGGTGCAGCGAACCCGAGGACTCGGCCAGGACGCGGCAGCACTCCTCCCTGCGGCGATGGCCGCGGCGCCTGACCAGGCGACCTTCGACTCGTTACTCGGAGTGTATGCTGCGACGTTGCAGGCGAACGGCGGATGCGAGAGTGCGGCACCGGTCTATCGGGCCGTCCTTCGCCGGACCCGCGAGGTCGCGGTTCGCAACCGGGTCGGCGGTGGTCTCGCGACGTGTGCCCTCAACCTGGGGCTCGCCGCGCTGGGTGGTGGACGGGCGGACGACGCCGTTGGCTGGTTCATCCAGGCGGTTCGGATCGATTCGACTACCTGGACCGGACGGCGGGCACTGATCGGCCTGGGCGACGCGAGGGTGGGACAAGGCGACATCTTCGGGGCCGCTATCGCCTTTCAATCAGTGCTGGACGGACGGACCAGCGCTATGGACTCCCTGGCGGCGATGGCTGCCGACCG
The DNA here is from genome assembly GCA_046733215.1 of Gemmatimonadota bacterium. Lineage (GTDB taxonomy): Bacteria > Gemmatimonadota > Gemmatimonadetes > Gemmatimonadales > GWC2-71-9 > DASQPE01. The sequence continues at coordinate 24,352 of JBKPOS010000054.1, read as the reverse complement.
GCTGCGCCGTCTGGGAGCGGCGGCTCCGCTCAGCGGACCCGCCGACACTGGAAGCGGACGGTCGCAGTGAAGAAGGAATTGACGCTTTTGTTCCTGGCCGGGCTGGTCGCGTGCGGCCATGGTGGCAAACAGAATCCCGACGTCTCGCCGACTCCAGTCGCGCAGTCTGTCAATCCGGATGAGCTCGATAGTCTTTGGAACCTGGGAATTGTGGAGTTCCGCCACGGCGAGTGGAAGCATGCGTCCGAGACGTTTACCAAGGTCGTGCAGGAGTTCCCACCGGGCGATCCACGCGTCCCCCAGGCGCACTTTTATCTGGGAGAGGTCCAGTTCGCCCGGGGTGAGAACCTGGACGCGGTCCGAGAGTTTCGTCGCATCTCGGACGAGGCGCCCAACGATCCACTGGCGCCCGAGGCGCTCCTTCGGGTGGGGGACGCCTATGCCGATCTCTGGAAGCGGCCAGAGCTCGATCCGACCTACGGAACGACGGCGCTAGCCGCCTACAACGAGCTGCTGAGCCGGTACCCCGGCACTTCCGCGGCAGACCGGGGGCAGAAAAAGATCGCCGCGTTGCAGGAGTGGTTTGCCACCAAGCAGTACAAGGCCGCGCTCTATTACCTGCGGTTCAAGGCGTACGACTCCGCCATCCTGTACCTCAAGGATCTGGTTGCGACTTATCCCCGTGCTTCGATTGCGCCGCAGGCTTTGATCAAGCTGATCGGCGCGTATCAACACCTGGGATACAAAGAGGACATGCAGGAGACCTGCGGCTATCTCCGACGGTTTCATTCGAAGGCTCCCGGCGTCGACGAAGCCTGTCCGGCCCAGCCGGGCACGTCCTGACGCAGGCAATGGTCGGCCTGCTCGGCGGATCCTTCGACCCGATCCACCACGGCCATCTGATCGTCGCTCGGGCCATTCTGGAAGCGCTGAATCTCGACTCCCTCCGATTCGTGCCGGCCCGGGAACAGCCCTTCAAGCAGGGGTCGCACGGCGCGACGCCGGAGCAGCGGGCAGCGATGGTCTCCGCCGCAATCCGAGGCGAGGCCAGGTTCATTCTGGAGCGGAGCGAGCTGGAGCGGCCGGGTCCGTCCTACACGGTGGATACGCTCAGGGGGCTTCGGGGCCGCGAGCCCGGAATCGATTTCGTCCTGCTGGTCGGCGCGGATATAGCAGCTGAAATCGCAACATGGCGTGAGGCCGAGGAGATTCCCCGGCTGGCCCGGGTAGTCGCGTTCGGACGGGCGGGCGCAACGCCGGAGCTTGGCCCGATGATTTGGCGTGCCGTCGCGGTGCCGGCGGTGGACATCTCAGCTACTGACGTGCGATCGCGGGTACGCACCGGGCGGCCCATTCGCTGGCTGGTGCCGGAAGCGGTCGACCGCTACATCGCAGCGGAGCGGCTATACTTGACTGAGGCATGATGATCAAGAAGATGGTAACCGCGGTCTTCGGAACGCGGTTCGAACGGGAATACAAGCGGCTCCAGCCCCTCGTGGACCAGATCAAGGCTCACGAGACGCGCATGGGATCGCTGGGCGAAGCCGAGCTCAAAGCGCAGACCCAGCGGTTCAAGGACAGCATTGCCGAGAAAACCGGCGCGCTCAAAGCCGAGCTTGAGGCGGTCCGGGCCGAAAAGCACGGCTGTCCGGATCCGGCGGAGCGGGAACGGCTGGAAATCCGGTTCAACGAGCTGGAACTGAAGTGGAAGAAGGATCTCGCCGCTGTTCTCGACGAGTTGTTGCCGGAAGCCTACGCCACGGTTCGCGAGGCCTGTCGCCGACTGCTCGGCACACCGGTGATGGTGACCGGGCACGAGCTGACGTGGGACATGGTGCCCTACGACGTGCAGCTCATCGGCGGTATCGTGCTGCACCAGGGGCGCATCGCCGAGATGGCAACCGGCGAGGGCAAGACCCTGGTCGCTACCCTGCCGCTCTACCTCAATGCGCTCACCGGGCGCGGCGCGCACCTTGTCACCGTCAACAACTATCTGGCCCGTCGCGACTCGCAGTGGATGGGTCACGTCTTCAGTTACCTGGGCCTGAGCGTCGCCTGCCTGGACGATACTGAGCCGTCCTCGCCCGAACGCCGGGCTGCGTACCTGTCCGACATCACGTACGGAACCAACAACGAGTTCGGCTTCGATTACCTGCGCGACAACATGGTGTTCTCGCTGGAGCAGCGAGTCCAGCGTGACCATGCCTATGCCATCATCGACGAAGTCGACTCGATCCTGATCGACGAGGCGCGAACGCCGCTCATCATCTCGGGACCGGTCGGCAACGCCGAGGATGACAAGTACGCCCAGTTCAATCGGCAGGTGGCCGAGCTGGTACGCAGGCAGACCTCGGTGGTGAACACGCTGTTGGCCGAAGCCGAGAAGCTGCTGGAAGCCGACGGCAAGGGCCGCGACGAAGCGGCGCTCAAGCTCTATCAGGCGCAGCTGGGCATGCCCAAGAACAAACGGCTGCTCAAGGTCCTGAACGAGACCGGCGTCAAGCAGATGGTCCAGAAGATGGAGCTCGAGGCGATCGCCGATCGCAAGCTGCCCATGAAACAGCAGCGGATGCGCGATCTCGAGGAAGCGCTCTACTTCGTGCTGGACGAACGGGGTCACTCGGTGCACCTGACCGACCAGGGCTCGACTGCACTTTCGCCGGGCGATCCGACCCTGTTCGTGGTGCCGGACATTTCCGAAGCCGTCCATGCACTCGAGAAGGACCCCGATCTCTCACCGCACGACCGGATCGCTCAGCGGCGGGAAATCGAAGCCGAGTATGCCGTGAAGAGCGAGAAGCTTCACATCATCCACAAGCTGCTCCAGGCCCACGCGCTGTACGAGAAGGAAGTCGACTATCTCGTCCAGGAGGGCCAGGTGCTGATCGTGGACGAGTTCACCGGCCGGATCATGCACGGGCGGCGCTGGTCGGACGGACTGCACCAGGCGGTGGAGGCCAAAGAAGGCGTCGAGGTGAAGGGCGAGACCCAGACCCTTGCCACGATCACCATCCAGAACTACTTCCGGATGTACGACAAGCTGGCGGGCATGACCGGCACCGCCGAGACGGAAGAGAACGAGTTCTATCAGATCTACGGCCTCGAAGTCAGCGTCATTCCGACCAACAAGCCGGTTCGTCGCAACGATCGACAGGACCGCATCTACAAGACTCGGCGCGAGAAGTACAACGCCATCCTCGACGAAGTCGAGCGGCTCCACGGTCTCGGCTGGCCAATCCTGATCGGAACCGTCAACGTGGACGTGTCCGAGACGCTGAGCAAAATGCTCAAGCGGCGTGGCCTCAAGCACGAGGTGCTGAACGCCAAGTATCACCAGCGGGAAGCGGAGATCGTCGCTCAGGCGGGAAAGACGAACGCCATCACGATCGCGACCAACATGGCCGGCCGCGGGACCGACATCAAACTGGACCCCGCGCTCGACCTGACCAAGGAAGAAGCGGGTCTCGAGATCATCGGCACCGAACGCCACGAATCGCGGCGCATCGATCGGCAGTTACGCGGACGCTCCGGCCGCCAGGGCGATCCCGGTCAGTCGATCTTCTTCCTTTCCCTCGAAGATGACCTGATGCGGCTCTTCGGGTCGGATCGGATCGCCCGCTGGATGGACAAGAGCGGCGCCGAAGAGGGCGAGGTCATCACCGGCGGCCTGGTCACCAGCGCCATCGGCAAGGCCCAGCAGCGGGTCGAGCTGCAGAACTTCCAGGCACGCAAGCGACTGCTCGAGTACGACGACGTGATGAACCAGCAGCGGGAGGTGGTCTACTCGCTGCGGCTGTTCGCTCTTGAGCGGGGTGAGGAGCTCAAGGCGGAAGCCCAACGGATGATCGAGGCGGCGCTGGACCGAGCCACCCGCGAGTTCCTGGTCGATGCGGAACGTCCGGAGGAATACGACCGCGGCGGCCTCCGCGAGCAGCTCACCATGCAGTACCTGGTCAGCGTCGAAGCCGTGCTCGACCCGAAACAAACACCTGAGATAGAGTCACTCGTGGCAGCCGCTCGGACTGAGGGGGACGCCACTTTCCATCGAAAACTCGACTATCTCCAGGAGTTCGGCCGAGCCATCGGCATCCGGGACGTGGACGCGCAGGTGCTCTCGCAGGTGATGCTGTCGGTCCTGGATGAGAAGTGGAAGGACCATCTCTACGACCTGGACCAGCTCCGGAACGCCATTCATTATCGCGGTTGGGGGCAGAAGGATCCGCTGGTGGAGTACAAGAAGGAAGCGTACGACATGTTCGAGGACTTGATGCGCGACATCCAGTCCACGTTCACCGAGCGCTTCCTGAAAGTGCAGGTTAGCGCGGACCAACCGCCGCCGCCCCGACCGCAGCCGCCTCCATTGCCGCCGACGCCGGAGTCCACCGGGCCTGACGATCTGTTCATGAGTGCGGGGCCGGCCACAAAGATGCCGGCTTCTTCGCCCGCTACGTCCGGCGCGGCGACTGGCAGATCGTCCACTGTGACCAGCAGTCTCGGCCCGGTGGGCAGGACCGCGACCGCAGTGCCGCCGGTAGGGCGAAATGACCCGTGTCCCTGCGGGTCGGGTAAGAAGTACAAGAAATGTCACGGAGCCGGGCAGTAACAAGCGGCGCAGTTGCGCTGCTCTCGCTCGTGATCTACGGGCTTCCCGCCCGCGCGCAGACCGAGACTGCCGCGCGGGCGGTCTCTTTTGATTCCGAGGCCGAGCTCAAGCAGTTACGGCGCGCACGGCGCGACTTCGAGCGAGTGAGGGAATCCAACGCCCCGGCGCTCCGATTCGACTTGCCGTCCCGCTGCGATCTGTCGTTCGGCATCTACTGCTACCACTTCAACACACCTGACGAGGAAACGCCGCCCGAGCCGGCAGAGACCGATGCGGCCCGGTCCGATTTGCTGGAGCGGCTGGAAGATGGTGCCCGATCGCTTCCCGGCGATCCCTGGATCGCGGGACAGCGAGTTCGCTATCTGGTCGAGCACGGCCGCCCCGATGCGGCCGCGGCCGCGGCCCGGGAGTGCCGATCCGTCCAATGGTGGTGCACAGCACTGTCGGCTTTCGTGCTTCATGCTCAGGGAGACGATTCCGCGGCCGACACCGTCTTCGCCGAAGCACTCGCTGCGATGCCCCGGGCGGAGAAGTGCGTCTGGATAGACCTAACACCGCTGCTCGGGGACCAGGCGGGATCATACGCCAAACTGCCCTGCGAGGCGCGCGAGGGTGGAAACCTGCGCTGGTGGTGGTTGGGGCGCCCTCTCTATCTCCGGCCGGGCAACGATCTGCGGGTGGAGCACTTCTCCCGGGTGGTGATGGCTCGCATCCGCAGCGATGAAAGTTTGGACCGGCCCCTCGATATCGGGAGAAACTACTCGGAATTGATTATCCGCTACGGTTGGCCGGTAACCTGGCTTCGAGCTCCGCGCCGGACGGGTGACCTCGAGCCCGGGAGGTTGGTTACCCGAGAGCGCATCCCTGCCTGGTCGTTCTTCCCTTCCGCCAAGCAGCCGCCCGTGTGGCAACTCGACTCGGCGAGCGCCGCCTCGATCTACGCGCCCCTCTGGGCAACCACGTTCTCGACCATCGATCACCTGCAGATCGCCCGCTTCCGCCGCAGCGACTCGGTGGTCACGATCGCCGGATTCGACCTCAGCACCGACACCGTGCTCGCGGGACTGACCCCCACGGTCGCGCTCGCGGTTGGCACCGATGCGGCCAGTCCGGTTGTGTTGAGCCCGGTGCTGAAGAAGTTGTACGGCGCTGTCGCCGTGCAGTCCGCCGATCCACCGACCCTGGTGAGTCTGGAAGCCATGCGGGAAGAGGCACGTTGGGCAGGCCGTTTCCGCAGTGCGACGACCGACGCGGCGACGTGGTTCACGAGCCCCTTGTCCGACATCTTGCTGGTGCGAGCGGAAGCTGCCAGCACCGGCGCACTCGACACTCTGACCTCGATCGCTCTCCCCGGCACCGTCTTGCCCCGGGGCCAGCCGGTCGGGATCTATTGGGAATGGTACGAGCGGCCCCCGGCTGGAACAGTGCTCGCAATCGAGGCCCGGGTCGCCAAGATCGGCGGAAAGGGACGAATCGATCCGTTGGGGCGCTCCGCCTGCGCACCAGCGGGCAAGGCCGCCATCGCCGTCCAGTGGCGCGAACCCGTTACCAGCCAGCGAATGGGCGTAGGTCGAGCAGTCGCGCTCGACCTCACGCGGCTCGAGTCGGGTCGCTATGTGATCGCCATATCTGTCAGCGGGGAAGGGGCGTCGGCTCCTCCGCGCTGCACGTCTCGCGAGATCGAACTGGCTGGGCGCTGAACGCAAGCATTCGCGCCGCGGCGCGCAGAAGCGGCACCCGCTTCTTCCCCCCTTCGAGCCAAGCTCCACAAGTGACAGCGCCCGTCGGAGTACCTGCCGAGCGTCCTCGCGAGCGTCTATGGAGCGTGGGCCCGGCCGCGCTTACCGGCGCCGAGCTGCTTGCCATTCTGCTGGGAACAGGCGGTGTCGGGGAGCCCGTTGGTGCAATTGCTGCTCGCCTTCTCGACATGGCCGACGGGTCGTTGCGTCGACTAGCGGCACGTCCGGCGGCGGAGCTGCTCCGTCTGCCTGGTGTCGGGCCCACCAAGGCCGCACGACTGCTCGCCGCTTTCGAGCTGGCGGCGCGGGTGAGCCGCGAGGGCCGAGCAACGCTGCCGCGAATACGCGAGCCGGATGATGTCGTTCGTCTCTTCCAGGCCCGGCTGCGTGATCTGCCGGTTGAGGAGTTCCATCTTCTCGCGCTGGACAGTCAGAGCCAGGTGCTCCGTGATGTCCTGGTCACACGAGGGTTGCTCAACAGCTCGCTGGTGCACCCACGCGAAGTATTCCGCCCCGCGATCGCAGAGGCGGCCGCGGGAATCATCGTCGTGCACAATCACCCAAGCGGAGATCCCACACCGTCGGCCGAGGACCGGGCCGTTACCCGCCAATTGGTCGCGGCCGGCCAGCTCCTCGATCTGCCCGTGTACGACCATGTAATTCTGGCAGGTGATCGGTTTCTGAGCTTTGCCGCGGAAGGCCTGCTCTAGTCGATCCCGTCCCTAGCTCACCGCTCAACTCCGCTCGACTATCACGCTAGGTCGCCGGTCTAGATTGATGCAATACCGTGGTTTACCTGATCCCGGCTCGAATCTCCGAGAGCCGGGCACAGGTCCTGTTGCGGTTGATTATTCCGGCCGACGGCCGCATTCTCTTTGTGATGTGCACGAAGCTGCGGGGCCGTCCATGACGGTCTCTCCTCCGCTATTGGCCAATGCCACGCCCGAGTTCCGGGCGGTGCTCGAGCGCCATGCTGATCGGCTCGATCTCGAGCTCATCGATCGCGCGCTCAAGTACAGCTCGTCCGCCCATCGCGGCCAGAAGCGGATGTCCGGCGAGGATTTCATTTCGCACTCGATCGCTGTCGCTCTGATCCTGGCCGAGCAGCTCCTCGACACGACTTCGATCGCTGCGGCCCTGTTGCACGATGTGGTGGAAGACTCGGACGTCCGAACCGAGGACATGGCTCGCGAGTTCGGACCTGAGATCACCGGGATTGTCGACGGGCTCACCAAGATTTCGCACCTCACCTTCCGGTCCTCGGCGGAAGAGCAGGTCGAGAACTACCGCAAGCTGCTGCTGTCGATCGCCCGGGATGCACGGGTGATCATTATCAAGCTTGCCGATCGGCTGCACAACATGCGCACGCTGGAGCATCTGCCGCGCGATCGGCGCCAGCGCATTGCGCTCGAGACCCGCGAGATCTATGCGCCGCTGGCACACCGCTTCGGCATGGCCGGCGTCAAGGCGGAGCTCGAGGATTTGGCGTTCAAGTTCCTCGAGCCTGAGGAATACCGCGAGCTGGTGACTCAGATCGCCGCCAAGCGCGCCGTGCGGGAACAGATGATCCTCAGGCTCAGGACGCCGCTCGAGTACGAGCTCAAGCGCGCCGGCATCGAGGGGGTAGAGGTCACCGGCCGGCCCAAGCATCTCTGGTCGATTTACCAGAAGATGAAGAAGCGGGGCAAGAGCTTCGACGAGATCTACGATCTCATGGCAGTGCGGGTCATCGTCAAGACGGTGCCCGAATGCTACCACGTTCTGGGAATCATCCACCACAACTGGACGCCGATCCAGGAGCGGATCAAGGACTACATCGCGAGCCCCAAGTCGAACGCGTACCAGTCGCTCCATACCACCATCTTCGGCCCGGGCGGGCAGCTGTTCGAGGTGCAGATCCGCACCCATGAGATGCACCAGACCGCCGAGTACGGCATCGCGGCGCACTGGCTGTACAAGAAAGACGGGACCCGGGACGAGCTGGACCAGCATCTTGGCTGGTTCCGTCAGCTCCTCGAGCTGCAACAAGACACCCACAGCCCTGAGGAGTTTCTCGAGTTTCTCAAGATCGACCTGTACCAGGACGAGATCTTCGTGTTCACCCCCAAGGGCGACGTCAAACGGCTGCCCAAGGGGTCCACGCCGATTGACTTCGCCTTCCACGTTCACACCGACGTAGGGCTGCGGACGCAGGGCGCGCGGATCAACGGACGGATCGCGCCGCTCCATCGCGAGCTCAAGAACGGTGAGACCGTCGAGATCATCGCTGGGCCCAATGCAAAGCCGAGCCGGGACTGGCTCAACCACGTTCGCACGGCGAGGGCCCGGCACAAGATCAAGCAGTGGATCAAACACGAGGAAGAGAAGGTGAGCCTGGCGATGGGCAAGGAAATCCTGGCCCGCGAGGTGCGCCGCCGCCGGCTCGAGAGCCCGGACGATGCCCAGCTGGAGCGGGCCGCTCGGACATTGTCCCTGGCCGACGGCCCGGGTCTCGAGATAGCGGTTGGCCGCGGTGACGTCGCGATCGGTCAGGTGATTCGAGCGCTGTATCCCGACCTTGCGCCGGACGCCATCCAGGAGCCAAAGCCCACCGTATTCGGCCGCGTGATCGATCGGATTCGCCTCGGTCGCGGCATCAAGATCCAGGGCGTGGACGGGTTGATGGTGCGCTATGCGCAATGCTGTCAGCCGGTGCCCGGAGACCAGGTGATCGGGTACGTCACGCAGGGACGGGGGATTTCCATCCATCGCGCGGATTGCCCCAACCTGCTCACGCTCGCGGCGGATGAGCGGCGGGTCGAGATCGATTGGAAGGAGGTTCAGGGCGAGGCATTCCGAGTAAGACTGGCGGTCAATGCCGATGATCGCCGCGGCCTCTATGCCGATATCATGGAGGCCATCAGTCAGACCGGCACCAACATCAAGGGTGCGGACCTCCACACGAAGGACGGTTCTGTCTTCGGTACCATTTTCGTCGAGGTTGATAACCTTCCCCATCTCGCCAAGGTCCTGAAGGGCATTCGCCGTGTGAAAGGCGTCACCAACGTCGAACGGCGAGAGGCCACGCCTGCCGGCAATTAGTAGGGTGAGCGCGATCACATCGAAGAGCTTCCTTCATTTTTCATCGTGTCGCTTCCACGCGCCCAGTGTATCGGGCAGCAAGCCACGAGAGCATGACTGGAGGAGCCATGCCCAGGTCGCAAACCCCGTTGCATTCCCCTCTCCTGCTCGCCCTCGTCGCCGTGCTCGGCGTCGGGGCCTGCCAGACACAGTCCCGCTCAAATGGAATCGAGACGGGCTCAGTAGGTGATAGATCGCGCTCCGACACGGGAGTCGTTTCAGATACAGGCAAGACTTCCGATTCGGCGAAGCCGGCTGAACCCGGCAAGCTGCGTGTGACGATGGTCATGATCGGTAAGGGGCTCGGCCCCGACAAGCGGATCAGCGAGCCGACGTTGCGCTTTGCGCCGACCGACACGGTCTTCGTCTCGGTCGGGACGGAGGGCACACCGCCCAGTTCCACGGTGATGGCGAAGTGGAGATTCCCTACCGGTAAGGTGCGTGACTCCAGCTCCGCGACCATCCAGCCGAAGGGACCGCAGTACACCGAGCTGCACGCAGCGCCACCCAAGGGTGGATGGCCGGTCGGTCCGTTCCAGGTGACGGTTTATGTCGACGGAGACTCGGTCGACGCCAAGACGTTCGCAGTCGACAGGCCCTCTGGCGCAAGAACGGCCGCCGGGGGAGATACAGCGGTCAAGGCCGGAGATTCGACGAGCACGCGGTGACCTCTGGGCCAGGTCCGGTGTCGCCTTCGCGGGATGCCGGGCCTGGCTTCTCTCTCCTCAGTCGGCGTATAGTTCGACGTGCCCGCTCACTGGATTCTCAAGACCGAGCCCTCGACCTACTCCTTCGATCGCCTTCTCGAAGAACGGAACACAGTGTGGGACGGAGTGAGCAATCCCGTCGCCCTCAAGCATCTTCGCGAGATGACGGTTGGGGATCAGGTCATGATTTATCACACCGGCGAGGTGAAGGCCGTCGTGGGTCTGGCCCGAGTTACTCGCGCTGCTTATCCGGATCCCAAGGATTCCAAGCTCGTCGTCGTGGAGATCGAGGCCGGCGAGCGACTCCCGCACCCGGTCACGCTCGCTGCGATCAAAGCCGATCCCGCGTTCGCGGATCTCGCGCTGGTTCGCATGGGCCGTTTGTCCGTGGTGCCGGTAAAGCCGGAGCAGTGGAAGCACATCACCCAGATGGCGGGACGGGCGGAGAACAGGGGAAAGGGGGAAGAGGAGCAAGGAGAAGGGGCGAAGCGACAAAGGGGTAAAGGAGGCAGGTCTGGCTAGTGCTTCTTAACAGTGGGGCCCTCTTCTCCTTTCGCCCCTTCTCCCATTCCCGTGCCCTTTCCCCCTTTCCCCCAGTCCTGAATGGATCCCGAAGCCCCGCTTATATTGGGGAATGTCTCCCCGCTTCGAAGTGGTGGCGCCGTTCCACCCGGCCGGCGACCAACCCAAGGCAATCGACGAACTGACTGCTGGACTCCGCCGGGGGGATCGGTATCAGACGCTTCTCGGCGTGACCGGTTCCGGCAAGACGATGACGCTCGCCCACGCCATCGCCGCCCACCAGAAGCCGACGCTGGTCCTATCGCATAACAAGACGTTGGCGGCACAACTCTACGGAGAGCTGCGGCAATTCCTGCCCGGCAACGCTGTGGAGTACTTCGTCTCGTATTACGACTACTACCAGCCCGAAGCATACGTCCCGGCGACTGACCTTTACATCGAGAAAGACGCCTCGATCAACGAGGACATCGAGATGCTGCGCCTACGGGCCACCTCGAGTCTGATGGAGCGCGAGGACGTGGTGATCGTCGCGACCGTGAGCGCGATCTACGGCTTAGGCGATCCGCTGGAGTATCGCCAGCTCATGGTCAGCGTGAAGCGGGGAGAGCGCCGGGGACGCGATTCCATTCTGGCCGAGCTGGTGCGGATCCAGTATGGCCGCAACGATGCCTCCTTCGAGCCGGGCACCTTCCGGGTCCGGGGAGATTGTCTGGAGATCTATCCCGCGTACGCCGAGCAGGCAGTGCGGATCGAGCTCTGGGGCGACGAGGTCGAGCGGATCACCAAGATCAATCCGCTCACCGGGCAGACCATTGCGCAGCTCGATCAGATGGCGATCTACCCCGCCAAGCATTTCGTCACGCAGCGGTCCACCATCGAGCGGGCGGTAAAGGTGATCCGGGCGGAGCTGGCGGACCGGCTTAACTTCTTTCGCAGTCAGGGCAAGCTGCTGGAGGCGCAACGGCTCGAGTCACGCACCAACTTCGACATCGAGATGCTGCTCGAGATCGGCACGTGTGCCGGCATCGAGAATTATTCGCGGCCGCTCTCCGGCCGGCAGGAGGGAGAGCGACCTGCCGTTTTGCTGGACTACTTCCCGCCCGACTTTCTGGTAGTGGTGGACGAATCGCACGTGACGCTGCCGCAGCTCGGCGGTATGTACAACGGCGATCGGGCTCGCAAGCTCACGCTGGTTGAGTACGGATTCCGGCTCCCCTCCGCGCTCGACAACCGGCCGCTCCAGTTCGACGAGTTCATGAGTCTGGTGCCGCAGATGGTGACTGTCTCGGCGACGCCGGGTGAGTTCGAGCTCCGCCTCTCCGAAGGCGCGGCCGTGGAGCAGATCATCCGGCCCACCGGGCTGGTCGACCCCGAGGTGGACGTCCGCCCGGTCCGTGGCCAGGTGGACGACCTGCTGGCGGAAATCCGGGCGCGCGTGGGCCGGTCGGAGCGGGTGCTGGTGACTACTCTCACCAAGCGCATGGCGGAGGATCTCACCGATTATCTCCAGCAGGCCGGTGTCCGGGTGCGCTATCTCCACTCCGACATTGATGCGATCGAGCGAATGGAGATTCTTCGCGGCCTGCGCCTGGGCGATTTCGATGTGTTGGTCGGGATCAACCTCCTTCGGGAGGGTCTCGATTTGCCGGAGGTCTCGCTGGTCGCGATTCTGGATGCCGACCAGGAGGGCTTCCTCCGGTCGGACCGTTCGCTGGTGCAGACGATCGGGCGGGCTGCACGCAACATCAACGGCCGGGCGATCCTCTATGCCGACCGGATCACCGGGTCCATGCGTCGCGCGCTCGATGAGATGGATCGGCGCCGCCGGATTCAGCTGGAATACAACCAGACGCACGGCATTACGCCGCGCTCGATCGTGAAGTCGATGGAACAGGTACGCCTCTCGACGTACGTGGCCGATGCCCGGACCGAGAAGCCGCCGACCAAGGCGGAGTTGAAACGCGTAGCGGACCTGCAGGACCCGGCAAAGCGCGGCCAGGCGATCGCGGCGTTGGAGCGGCGCATGAAGGAAGCAGCGGCGAGTCTGGAGTTCGAGCTGGCCGCCATGCTGCGGGATCAGCTCATCGAGCTCAAGGCGGCGGGCGCTCCTGACGTCCACCGGGGACCGATGTCGCCGCGCCCGATGCGAGCCCGGCGTCGGGCGTGAGCCAGACATTGACGCTGTCCGAGCTAGTTGCGCAGGGTGAGAAGCTTGGACGGAGCCTGGCGCCCCGATCAATTCTTACCTTCGAGGGCGAGCTCGGCGCGGGGAAAACGACCTTGGTCCAGGCGATCGCGCGAGGCCTGGGGGTGGGGGTGCACGCTACGAGTCCTACATATGCGCTGGTGCACCGATACCAGGGCTGCCGAGGCCCGGTATTTCACGTGGACTGTTATCGCCTGCGCGCGCCCGACGAGGCGGCCGATCTCGACTGGGAAGGCTTGCTCCGCGAGGGTGACGCCCTGCTGATCGAATGGCCCGAGCGGGCCGGGGCGTGGCTTCCGGTTCCGACCGGTCGGTTCCGACTCCATCACCTTGCCGATTCGGAGCGGCGCGGCCTCGAAATTCTATGACCTGGCTCGCTCTCGACACGGCAACCGATCGTGCGTCCGTGGCCGTCGGCAGCTCGGCTGACGATGCATCGGAGGAGTCACTCACCGGCGCACGCCGACATGCTGCCGCTCTCGTGCCGATGATCGATCGATTGCTGGCTCGGCGCCGGATCGCCCTGGACGATGTGCGTGGAATCGCGCTGAGTGATGGACCGGGAAGTTTTACCGGGCTTCGCGTCGGGGTGGCGACGGCAAAGGCGCTGGCACGGGCTCGCAACCTTGAGGTGGGAGTCGCGCCGTCGCTGATGGTGCGGGCAGCCGCGTGTGCTGGAGCCGGCGCGACGGTGCTGGCCGTCGCGAATGCTCTGCGCGGAGAGCTCTATGCGGCCGCCTATCGCTTCGAAGCGGAAGCAATCGAGACGCTACTCACTCCGTCGGTCTGGCGAGTCGAAAGCCTGATTGCAATGGCACCTCGTCCCGACCACGTCATTGGTGAGGGACCTGAGGAGGCGCTGCGCCGCCTGGAGGAGTGGGCCAAACGCGAAGTCATTGGCGGAGACGAGGGACTTCCTCGCGCCGCGCTTCTGCTCGACCTGCTGCGATGGCCCGGTGGTGCCCGCCCGGTGACAAACTTCGATCTGTGGGAGCCCGAGTATGGCCGGCCTGCGGAAGCCCAGGCACGCTGGGAACTCGCTCACGGACGCCCCTTACCGGATTCGGTCGGGAGCACCGGCTGACGCGCCGACGCTCGCCGCTATCGAGGGGCGTTGCTTTGGCGATCCCTGGAGCGAGGCAAGCTTTCGCGATGCACTCCGTGCAAGCTGGAGCTTCGGTCTCGTCGCCGAGCATGCCGACGGCATCGTAGGGTACTTGATCGCGCGCGAGGCAGCGGGAACTGGGGAAATTCTGAATCTGGCTGTCGATGTGCCATGGCGTCGGCAAGGAATAGCGTGGGCCTTACTCGACGCAGGCCTAATCGCTTTGCAGCGGCGCGGCACTGAGCAGGTCTATCTCGAAGTTCGCGTGTCCAACGACGCCGCCCGACTACTCTATCATCGGGCGGGGTTCAGCCCGGTCGGACGGAGACGGGGATACTATCGGAGCCCGGTCGAAGATGCCCTCGTGCTGCGTCGGGCACTGGACCGCTCCAAAAACGCCACTGGTCGCGTAAATTTGCTTGACTGAACAACTTGCGAGTCCTATACTTTAGCCCGGTCCACCTGACATTGGACCTCTCGGAACCGCGGAGGCATCTGTGAGCCGTAGCTTGAACAAGGTCATTCTGATCGGAAATCTCGGAGCCGACCCGGAAGTGCGCAGCACTGCCAACGGCTCCCGGGTGGCCACCCTGTCTCTCGCCACCAGCCGGCGCTGGAAGAATCAGGCAGGTGAACAGCAGGAGAAAACCGAGTGGCACCGCGTGATTCTGTGGAACAACAAGGGGTCCAGCCTTGCCGATGTCGCCGAGCGGTATTGCAAGAAGGGCGACAAGATCTACGTCGAGGGCAGCATCGAATATCGCTCGTGGCAGGATCGTGAGGGGCAGACTCGCTACACCACCGAGATTACCGCCCGTGAGCTGATTCTGCTGTCCGGACGGGGCGATGCCGGAGAGAATTTCTCCGCGCCTGCCAAGGTCGCCGCGGGAGCGGCCGGGAAGAGCAAGAACGAGTCGATCGATGATTTCCCTGAGGCCTTGGACGGAGAGGACGACGACCTGCCCTTCTGAGCAGGCCCAGAAGCCAGGCGCGATAATGCGAAACTTGGCGCTGAACGCTAGGCTCGGGGCCCCGAAATGGCTCGCCTCTGGAGCCCTAAGCGGAGATTCGGCAAAGAATTAGGGCCTGGGGTCTGGAGGGCTGTAGGGTGGCGCTGATCTTGCGACCGCGAGGCGAGTTGCGGCCCCGCGGTCGCTTCGTTTTCACCCAACATGAACCCGCTTGCCCCTGTCGCCGGGAGACCCTGATGTCCCGCATGCCTCGGACTGCGCTGCCTCGACTCTCGTGCCGTTGGCCGATCGGCCTGGCCGCCGGCCTGGCTCTCTCACTCGCACCGGCAGCCGTAAGCGCGCAGGACCAGATGCCGGACAGCCACACGGTGAAGAAGGGCGACACGCTGTGGGATCTGGCCAAGCAATACCTCAAGGACCCGTTTCTCTGGCCCGAGATCTACCGCCTGAACACGCTGGTGGTGGAAGACCCGCACTGGATCTATCCGGGTGAGGTGCTCCGGCTGGCTCCATCCGACAAGGCCACCGCCGTTCCGCAGTCGGACACCGCCGCCGTCGCTGCTTCGGCTGCCGACAGTGGCGCGGCGCAACCGGCTGATAGCGGGACCGCACAGCCCGCCGTTGCCGAAATGGGTGCCGACACGATGGCACGTGTTGCCGAAGTCATGCCGGTCGCCCAAACCGTCCCTGCCGACCAACCGGCCAGCAGCGCAGAAGCCGCCGAAACGGACGGCCTCTTTCCGCCTGCCCGCGGCTCGATGAAAATCGCCCTCACTGCCGGCGAGCTCCCGCCGCGGAGCCAGCTCCGCCATACAGATTTTTATGCCTCGGGTTTTCTCACCGAGGGTGAGATGATGCCGTATGGCCGGCTGGTCGGGCCGGTCATACCGCTTCAGATCCCGACTCGGGATCCGCGCGGCAACGCCACGCTCTACACTCGTGTCGCAGTGCTCCCGCCTGCGGGCGCCACGTATCAGGTGGGCGATTCGCTTCTGATCGTGAACGCAATGGGTCAGATCCCGGGATATGGACATATCGTAGAGCCCCGCGGAATGGTGCGCATCGTCTCCATCTCCGAAGGCACTCCGATCGCCGAGGTCATCGCAGCATACGGTGAAATCATTCCCGACCTCTTCCTCCTTCCTGCGGAGAAGTTTGTCGATCTGGGTGCGACTCGCCCCGAGGCGGTATCGCAGGGTGTGGAGGCCAGTGTCATCGGTTGGCCGGGGCGTCGGGAGCTGAAGGGCGCGGGGGTGGTTCTCTTCCTCGACAAGGGGAAGCGCGACGGCGTCTCGCTGGGAGACGTCTTCGAGATTCGCCGAACCGCGGGTCTGCGCCGGGACGGGATGATCACCGTCAACGACGTCATGGCCACCGTGCAGGTGGTGCATGTCCGCGAGCGGACGTCGACGATTCGGGTCGTGGGTGTCTCCTCACCGGACGTGCCCGTCGGGACGCACGCTGTTCAAGTGGCCAAGCTCCCCTCGTAAGTCATCCATACACTCTCTGCGGCGCCGAGTTCACCTGGGCTCGGCGCCGCGTGTATTAAGAAGCCTCACGTGCGCGGTTCCGTCCGCGCGAACGCTTTCTATATTGCGGGGCGATTCGGCGGTGAGTCTCCAGGGCAATAGCGGCCGCAGGGCCCGAAGGGAGCACGTGCAGGGATGAGCGGTCGAGTCCTGGTCACGGGCGGTGCCGGCTTCATCGGATCCCACATAGCCGAGGGGTACCTTGCGGCGGGGTGGGAGGTGACGGTCCTGGATGACCTCTCCCGCGGCGCCGAAAAAAACGTCCCCAAGTGTGCCCGTCTGGTGCGGGCCGACATCCGCTCGCCCGAGGCGAGGCGAACGCTGGTCGAGGGACGTTTCGACGTGCTCAACCATCACGCGGCACAGATCGACGTCCGGGTCTCGGTAGATCGGCCCGCGCTCGACGCGGACATCAATCTGGTTGGCTTTGTGAACCTGCTGGAAGGCGCGATCGACGGTGAAGTAAGACGCGTGGTCTTCGCGTCGAGTGGTGGTGTAGTGTACGGGGAGACTAGCGTGTTCCCGACCCCTGAAACCGATGGCAAGCGGCCGGTGTCTCCCTACGGAGTGAGCAAGCTTGCCGGGGAGCACTACCTCCGCGCGCTCGGCCTCCTGCGAGGCTTCGAGGGAGTGGCCATGCGCTACTCCAATGTCTTCGGGCCTCGCCAGGATCCCAAGTCGGAAGCCGGGGTCGTGTCGATCTTCGTCTCGCGCGTCTTGGCCGGTCGGCCGGTAACGGTGTTCGGCGACGGCACCCAGACCCGTGACTATGTCTTCGTGCGCGACGTGGCCCGGGCCAATGTGTTGGCGGGTACTGTGCCGTTGGAGTCGGGGGACGGGATCGACGACACGGCATTCAACATTGCGACTGGCCGCGAGCGCACGGTACTCGATGTCGCCGGCGCGGTCATGCAGGTGCTCGGGAAGACGGTGCCGATAGAGTTTGCTGCCCCGCGTCCCGGCGAGCTGTACCGGAGTGTGTTGGATGCCCGCAAGGCGGAGAAGCGACTGGGCTGGCGTCCCGAGCATCGCTTCGAAGATGGACTCACCGAGTTGGTGACCTGGTTCCGAGAGGAGGCGAGTTGATGCTTCAGGGCGCGTCCCCTATTCCGCGTTCCTCCCTTGATCTGGTACTGATCGCCAGCCCCGAGACCAAAGTTGTCGTTGCCATCACGGCCATCTTCTCACTGGTCTCGTGGTTCATCATCGTCGCGAAGTGGTGGCAGTTCCGGCGGCTCAATCGCCAGGCCGACCGCTTCTTCTCCGAGATGGAGCGGGCCACCCGGCTCCAGGAAGCGTACCACGCGGTGATGAAGCAGCCACCGTCGCCGTACAATCGCCTGTTTCGTGAAGCGATCACATTCTACAGCGAGCTCAAGCCCGGCAGCCTGCGGGATGACCGTCCCACTCCCTCGAGCTCGCTCACTCCCACTCAGCTCGAGGCGTTGAAGATGGTCCTCGGCAAGGAAGTGGCGGCCGAGCGTGATCTCCTGGGTCATTACGTCCCCTGGCTGGCGACGATCGGCTCGGTGAGTCCGCTGCTGGGACTTCTGGGGACGGTGGTTGGCATCATGAACGCGTTCGTGGGCATCTCGACCCGGGGTTCCGGTAACCTCGCGGCAGTAGCGCCGGGCGTGGCCGAGGCACTGGTGGCGACTTTCGGCGGCCTTGCGGCCGCGATCCCCGCGGTGATCGCTTACAATCTCTTCGTAAACCGGATCCGTCTCTTCGCGGGTGAGCTGGAAGGCTTCGCGAGCGAGCTGATCGGCACCATGGCCCGGGAGGGCCTCGTCTGATGGTCGGACTTGGCGGAGGTCTGGGAAGCCAGCGCGGCGAGTTCGGTCTCAACGCCGACATCAACGTTACCTCGCTGATCGACGTCGTCCTCGTCCTCATGATCGTCTTTATGATTACGGCCCCGATCATGCAGGGCGGGGTCGACGTTGAACTCCCCCGTGCCGAGGCACGTCCCCTCCAGCCGAAAGAAGGGATGGTGGTCTCGGTCAATCGGGGCGGAAAGATCTATATCGACAACACGCCGGTCTCGTATCGCGACTTCCGCGCGACCTTCCGGGCCCTGGTCTCGCAGCGTAAGCCGGAGGGGGTGTACCTCCAGGCGGACGCCCGAGTGGCCTACGGCGAGGTCGTCAGAGTATTGGCCGTGATCCGCACGGCGGGGATAGCCAACGTAGGCTTGGTCGCGGCCGACGAGGAGCAGTAGCGATGCAGGTGCGGCAGCCGGTGCCGCGAGAAGGTCCGAGCGTTCCGGCCGGGCTGGTCGGAACCACGCTTCTGCACGCGGCGGCGGTGGCCCTGGTGGTCATTGCGCCTCAACAAAGCGCCAAAGCAGGTCCGCCCAGCTACGCTGTCGAGCTGGTCGCGGCGCCGGAGCCGGCGCCTCAGATCAAGAAAGCTGCTCCCGAGGCGATTCCGACCCCCCCGGAAGAGAAGGCTGCGCCGATCAAGCCGCGTCCGGCCAAGCTGCCCCCGGCCCCGGCCAAGCCGGAGCCCAAGCCGCCGCCGGAGCCGGAGAAGAAGGAAGCGCCGGCCAAGACCCGAGCACCCGAGCCGCCCTTGCCGGGCGAGACTCCGAGCACAGGCACCGACGTCGCTACCGTGAAGACTCCGGGACTCGATTTCCCGTATCCGGAGTATCTGCGGAACATCGTGGCGCAGGTGTACCGTCGGTGGGATCGACCGGCTGGTGCGGCATCGCTGCAGGCGGAGGTGAGTTTCCTGATCCTGCGAGACGGCACCGTCCGCGAGATCAGGTTCACCCGGTCGTCCGGCAACTTTTCGTTCGATCTGGACGCGCAAGGCGCCGTGGAAGCCGCGGGCAATGCCCAGGCTTTCGGCCCCTTGCCCGACGGCTATCCGTCGGACGTGCTGCCGGTCTCGTTCTACTTCACGCCCAGGCCTAGATGAGACTGCTTCATTACATCGTTCTTGCGGCGGCGAGCACCTCGCTTGCTCAGGGGTTGGCGGCCCAGGATACCACCCACGTCGAAGGTGGCGTTCGGGTCGGCATCACCTACAATCCCGGCGATCGCCCGGGTCTGGTCGTCATCCCCGGCACCGGAATCGACTCGGTGCGCGCCATCGTGAAACGCGATCTCGATTTCAGTGACCGCTTCAAGATGGTCGAAATAGGAGATCCCAGATCTGGTGGCAGCACTGATGCGCCCGGCGGGCCGCTCAATTACGCGTTGTACAAGGCTCTCGGCGCGGAGTTCGCCGTCGAGCTGCTGACTGATGGAACCAAGGTGACCGCTCGGCTTCACGATATCGTTCGTTCCACCCTCGCCAACGAGCAACTTGTCGGTCTGCCACCCCCGACCGACGCGAACTTCAGACTCGCAGTGCACGTCCTCTCCGACGAGATCGCGCGTTGGGCCACGGGTGTGCCGGGGATCGCGGCGACCCGATTTCTCTTCGTACAGAACGGACGCATCTGGCTGATGGACAGCGATGGCTTCCTGGTCCGGGCGCTCACGCCGGACGGACAGACATCGCTCTCTCCCGCCTGGTCGCCCGACGGCCGGCGCATGGCGTTCACCCGGCTGGTCCAGGGGCGCGGTGGCGTCTTCCTCTACACCCTGGCAACCGGCGAAACCAGCCAGCTGCCGGGCACCGAAACGGGCCTCAACATCACGCCGATGTTCGCACCCGACGGCAATCATCTGGCGTACGCGCACTCTGACGAGAAGGGCACCGACATCTACGTGGCAACGCTGGGACAGCGCAACGCACAACGCTTGACCGCCGGTCGCTTCGCGGACAACTTGTCACCCACCTATTCACCCGACGGACGTCGCATCGCCTTCATCTCCACTCGCGCGGGCCCGCCGCAACTGTATGCCATGGCCGCGGACGGGACCGATCAGGAGCTTCTGGCGCCGTTCGACTTCGGTGTCACCGGGCCATCCTACGCACCGGAGTGGTCGCCTGACGGCGCCTCCGTCGTCTTCCACCGGGAAGTTTCCGGGGTCCCGCAGATCTTCGTTCTGACCGTCGCCGGCCAAAAGTTGCGGCAGCTCACTTCCCAGGGGCGTAACGAGGACGCCACCTGGGCCCCGGATGGGCGTCACCTGTGCTTCGTATCCGATCGGAGCGGTGCCCGCCAGCTCTGGGTGATCGACGCCGAGACCGGCCGCGTCCGGCAGCTTCCCACGCCGGGCTGGGCCCGGCTTCCAGCGTGGTCCCGCCTACTGGCCGGGGCCGCGGTAGTTGCCCCCAAACCCTGACTCCAGGAGTCCTGATGCGCGCATCCTCGATCCTGAGCGTCCTCGCTGCTGCGGCGCTGCTGGCGGCTTGCGGCAAGAAGCCGGCGCCCGAGCAGCCGGCGCCCGAGCCCCCCGCTCCGGCCCACGAGGAAGCACCGCCCCCACCGCCGCCTGCCAACGACGACGCCGAGCGGTTGAAGCGCGAGGCTGAAGCTCGTGCCAAAGCCGTGCGCGGCGAGTTGACGGACTTGATCCATTTCGAGTTCGACAAGGCCGACATTCGCTCCACCGATCAGGGCATCCTCGATCGCAAGGCCGCCATTCTCGCGGCGAACTCTACCGTACGGCTTCAGATCGCCGGCCACTGCGACGAGCGCGGCAGCGACGAGTACAATCTGGCTCTCGGCAATCGCCGGGCTGCTGCGGCGAAGCGGTATCTGACGGGGAAGGGCGTGGACGAGGGTCGACTCGACGTGGTCTCCTACGGTAAGGAACGCCCGCTCGATCCCGGGCACAGTGAAGATGCCTGGGCGCGGAATCGGCGTGACGAATTCGAGATTACCGCCGGAGGCGACAACCTCACGGCTCCGAAGTGAGCTCGACCTGCTGGCGTTCGCTCGCGCTCGCCGCCATCGCTGGCGTCGCCGGGTGCGCCAGCTCGAGCGACGTTCAGCGGGTGCAGAACCAGGTGGCATCGTTACGAGCCGAGACGGCCCGCCAGGACTCGATCCGCGGTGCGAGACTGAACGAAATCATCCGGCTGCAGCAGCGCAGCATGGATTCGCTGGGTCTCGCGGTGCGCTCGCTGCGAGGAGATACCCGTCAGGATCTCTACAACATCCAGCAGCAGCTGGTGCAGTTGCAGGAGCTCACCGGGCAGAGCCAGCAACGCCTGACCGAGCTCCGGACCCAGCTCGAGGCACGCGGCGCGGAAATCGGCGCCACGGGCACTACACCCTCCGAGGGAACCGGGGGCCCAGGTGGCGCCCCCGACACTGGCAGGACCGCTGGGTCCGCTCCGACTGCGAGTGCGGATCAGATGTACGAGGCGTCGATCGCGCAGCTCCGGCGGGGCAGCACCTCTACTGCGCGAATCGGATTTCGCCGGCTGCTTCAGACCTACCCCACGAGCGAACGCGTGCCCGACGCCGTCTACTTCCTCGGCCAGAGTTTTGCCGCCGAGAATCCGGACTCCGCGGCGGCGTACTACAGGCAAGTGCTCGATCGATATCCCAAGTCCCCGCGGGCGGCCGCTGCGCTGTACAACCTTGGTTTGCTCGCGGAGCGCCGGAAGGACACCGCTGCGGCCAGGGACGCCTACCAGCGTGTGATCCGGCAGTACCCTCAATCCAACGAAGGCGCGCTGGCGCGCGACCGTCTCAAAACGCTCGGGCGTTAAGCCCGGGCGCCTCGCCCTGGGTTCATGGCAAATCGTAGCGGGGAGATGCCGTTCCTCGACCATCTCGAGGAGCTCCGGTTCCGCATCCTCCGTTCGCTGGCTGCGATCGCGGTCGGCTTCGGCATCGGCCTATGGGCAGTCCAGCATTTCACGCTGGTTTCACTTCTCAAGCGCCCCATCGAGCAGTATCTCACCGGCGGGAAGCTAGTCGTTCTGAGTCCCACTGAGCCGGTTCTCATCGTTTTCAAGCTGGGCTTTGTCGTCGGGCTGGTGCTGGCGTCGCCGGTCGTGCTCTGGCAGCTCTGGGCGTTCGTTGCTCCAGCGCTCTACGAGCGTGAGAAACGTGCGATCGTCCCGTCCCTTTTTGCCGGGCTCGTGCTGTTTCTCACCGGCTCGGTCTTCGCCTGGCTCTTTCTGGTTCCCAAGGCGCTCGCGGTTCTGTTCAGCTTCCAGAGCGAGGCCATCGCGCCGTACATCACGTACGACGCGTATTTCGATTTCGTATTGCAGGTGGTGCTCTCGCTGGGGATCTCTTTCGAGCTTCCTCTCGTCATCATCATTCTGGCCTGGCTTGGCGTGGTCACGCCGGCCATTCTGCACCGGTTTCGGCGCTACGCCGTTGTCCTGGCCTGTATCGCGGGCGCCTTGCTCTCGCCGGGGACCGACCTCATCTCGATGCTCATGATGACGTTCCCGCTGATCCTGCTGTACGAGGTCGGCGTTCTGGGAGCGGTCATCATCAACCGCCGCCGACGGAAAGCCGCGACCACAACTGCTGCCATGCTCTTGGCGATGTTGGCGCTTCCCTCGCGCGCGCAGGGACAGCAGCCGCAGTTGCCGGGACAGCAGCAGGGGGGCATCGGCGGCCTCGTGCCCGGAATCAGGCCGGGGCAGGGGATCGGCATCGGGCAGGTTGGCCCCAGTCAGCCACTGGATACGGCAACCGCTCGGCTCCTCGGGATCCCGACAGCGCCCACCAGGCAGTTTCCCCAGGAAGACTCGGTGATCACCGAGTTGCTCAAGCGCACCGGTTACAAGACGACCCGCTACAAGGCCGACTCCGCGATCTACTACGTCGAAGACCGGCGCATTCGGCTCGAGGGTCAGGCCCTGACGGAGCAGCAGGGGGTCAAGCTGGAAGCGGACAGCGTGCGATATCAGGAAGCGAGCTGCATCCTGGAAGCCGGAGGCGAGCCTCACTTGTTCGACAAGAGTCAGGTCCTGGTCGGCGGATCCATTTCGTACAACACCTGTACCCGGCGAGGCGTCATCAAGAATGCGCTCACCAGCTTCTCGGCGGGCCAGGCCAACTGGTTCATCCGGGGAAATGTCGCAGCGGATTCGAGCGCAGCACGACTGTATGCGGCGAAGAGCGAGATCACCAGCTGCGACCTGCCCACTCCACACTATCATTTCGTGGCGCGGCAGGTGAAGTGGGTGTCGAAGAAGGCTTTCGTCGCGCGGCCAATCGTCCTCTACGTGCGGGACGTGCCGATCATCTGGCTGCCGTTCATGTACCAGGATATCCGACCAGGCCGCCATTCGGGGATTCTCATCCCCCAGTTCGGCTTCGCCGACCTCATCCCGACTTCTCCGTCATACCATCGACAGATCAGCAACATTGGTTACTACTGGGCCACCAACGATTACATGGATGTCACGTTCCGGCTGGACTGGTTTTCCAGTCAGTACGTTCAGCTGGGCGCGAGCATGCAGTACAACGTGCTGAACCGATTCATGGGCGGGTCGTTTGAAGTAAGCCGCCAGTTTCAGAACTCCGGGGGGGCCGCCACCAGCCTGCAATGGCAGCACCGTCAGCAATTCGATCTCAACACCAGCCTCAACGCGAGCCTGGCCTATGTCAGTAACTCGTTCGTGGTGGCTCAGAATGCCCTGAATCCGCTGCAGAACACCCAGCAGGTGAACAGCTCCGCGAGCTTGCAGAAGCGGTTTCGCTGGGGCATCGTGAACCTGGGCGGCAACAGGCGGCAGAGTCTAACGGACAACAGCTCGTCGACCCAGCTGCCCGCCCTGACCATTTCACCGAACCCGCTGGACATCTCGCGCAACATCACCTGGTCGCCCAATCTGAGCCTCACGAACGACCTCACGGCGAATACGCCGGGCCCGACGCTGCTCATCGCCCAGCCCGATGGAACCGTGGACACGGTGCCCCAGCTCGTGGGCACCCGCAACACGTCGTTCAACTTTTCAACTCCGTTTCGGCT
>JBKPOS010000053.1:0-12281 GCA_046733215.1 Gemmatimonadota bacterium | reverse complement strand
CCACGGGCGCGATCTCTTCGCTCCCGTTGCCGCCGCCCTCGCCAGCGGAGCTTCGCTGGACTCGTTGGGGTCCGCGTTTGGCGGCATACCGGAGCGTCTCGCTACGGTCGAGCCGCATTACGAGGGCAAGAGCGTGGTCGGCGAGGTGATCTACGTGGATCGGTTCGGTACGCTGGTCACCAATCTTACGGCCGAGCACGTTCCGCCGTACGCTACAGTAGAGGTGGAAGCGCTCGACCTTGGACCAATGCGCCAGACTTTCGCGGACGTGGCGGTAGGAGGCCTGGTGGCGTATCTCGGCTCGGGTGGCGCGGTGGAGATCGCCGTCCGAGACGGCTCGGCCGCGCGGCGCCTTGGCTTGGGTGTGCGGGGGAAGGTGAGGGTAAGACTGGGATAGCTTTCCCTTGTCCCCTCTTACCCCGCCGGTTTCACTCGTAAAGAGACAAATGCCTTCCGCGCGAACGACCACAGCTTCCAGATGATCAACCCGCAGATCACCAGCAGCACGGCAACGATCAACCCTGTGATGACCGGGTGCGTGGCCGCCATCCACGACAGGCCGACCGCCACCACATCTTCCACTGCGCTCAAGAGCCAGTTGCTAAATGGCTCCGGGCTCGCATTAGCGGCGACTCGGGTGGTGGCCTTGGCACCGTGTGATGTAAGCGCTACGCCTCCGGCGATAAGCGCCGCGCTCATCTTCCAGGGCTCCGGCACGTCGCCGACCGTGGCGTAGGCGAGGAGGGCGGCAGCCGGCGGGCGGATGAAGGTATGCAGCGTGTCCCAGAGGCTGTCGACCAGCGGGATCTTGTCGGCGACGAACTCGACGACAAAAATGGCCAGGGCTATGCCCCAAACGAGCGGCTGTGCCAGGACCATGAGCGACGGCGGAAGATGGATGATGCCGAAGTATTGTAGGAGACCGGCAGTCGCGACCGTGGCGTACAGGTTGAGCCCGGCCGCAAACGATGTCCCAAGCGTGAAGCCCAGCGTCTCGAGCGGCGACATGGGAGCCTCCGGGATCTCTTCGTCTAAAGGATAGCTCCGTTTGGCCCCGCCGGTGCGTGCCGCCTAATCAATCCAGTTCACTTTGACGGCACCCACTGTCGTGCGAAGGGAAATGTCCAGGTGCCGATCGGCCTTGTCATAGCCGGGTGAGATCCACTCTTCTCCACGTCGCTCCAGACCCGCAGGCTCAAAGCTCGCGAGGAAGCGGTCCATCGAAATCCGGACGCCCACCTTTCGGGGAAGTCGCAACCGCAGCTCTGTCACGGCCAGACTCAGCTCGGCACGCTGCGAGCCGGTCCAGTTGCCGCCGAAGTCGAGCGTCATGCGTCCGATCCCTCCCTCGACCCGCAGCCGATCGCAGTGGCTGTTGCCGAGATTGAGGAGCGAGATCTCTGCAGCCCCAGCGGACACATCGGCGGTGCGACAACGAATCTGATTGGGCTGGGAAAACTGCAGCACCGTGCGACTCGCACCCGCCTCAACGCTGAGATCGCCGAGGCGCAGGCCACCCAGCTCGACCTCGGACTCCACGGCTCCGAGCGACAGCGCAAGGGAGAGATCGGTTCGAGGCGAAAGCTCGACTACGGCGTCCTGCTCCAGCTGACTCCGGGAGACGACTCTGAACCCGGGCCCGCCGACCCGGTCAACCCCGAGGGTTACCGCGTTCGCAGTCGGATCGTAGTGAGACAGAGGAACGAAGCGATCGGCATCGTACGTGAGGCTCATGCGGTAAAGCTCGCCGGCACGTCCCGGAACCACCCGAAGCCGGCCGGCCGCAAAATCGAGCCGCGCCTGCAAGCGACTCTCGCCATGTAGCTGTCGGAAGGTCGCGAATGGGCGCATCGCCTGCGCGGCCGCACTGCCGGCCGATCCGGCGACGAGCGCCAGGACCAACATGCCCGTTCGCATGCTGCTTACGAGCGGGGTCCCGGTCGTGCGCCGGGCCCGCTCTCGGGACGGCGCACAGCTGGGACACCGAATTGGGGCGTGGCCCAGAGGTACTCATCGGTGAGCGCCTCCGGCGGAATCAGCCGGCCGGCAAAGTTCCCCCTGGCTCCGGCACGACTCAGCAGGGCCGCGCCAAATCCCACGGTGCCCACGAGCCAGGTGACCAGCACAGCTGCTGCGCGTACCATCTCTCCAGCCACGGGAACCCAACCGAACAGGGCCCACGCGCCCCAGAGGGTGAACAGCCCCAGCAGTCCTGCGAGCAGATATCGGTAGCTGTTGGCCGAGGCGATCGTCGTGCCCCGCGCCATCCGGCGCCGGGTATAGGTCTCCCCGATTGCATGCGCGACGGCCAGATACCCGCCCACCACGCCGAGAATCACCAGCAGCACGAACACGACGACCGCGAACGGAAGGAGCAGAATGCCGGCCACGCTCAGCACCAGGCCGACCACCAGCATTCCGAACGTCGGAAGCACCAGTATCTGGCCGATCAATCCGGTGATGAACGAGCGCCCGAAGGAGTGCGATGCGGTGTCCGACACAACATCGAGGCTGGGTCGGGCGAACGTGACCAACCCCACTCCGAGTGCCAGAAGGGTGAAGAACACCGCAACAACGCCCGCTACGTTGCGCCCTACCCCCACGATGGTAGAGGCGGTGCTGGCACTATCGGCCTGGGTGGGCGGTCGGGTTACGGCGCTCAGCGTGCGAACCTCACCCCCGATCTCACCGCCCTGATCGCGAACGTCGCCGTGCAGGGCGAGAATGTCTCCCGAGACGACACCCCCAGGATGCATCACGACGTTCCCGTCCATGGTCACGAGGTTGCCGAGCAGTTTGCCGTAGACGTTTGCGTCGCCGCTCAGGACGAGGAGATGGCCGGTCATGGTCTCCGCCGAGCCGATGGTGAAGTCACCCAGGCGGGCCTGGCCGTTCGGGACGGTGAGTTTGAGATCGGGACGAGGTGCTGGAACGGCGGTGCGGAGGCGGCGCTCGACGACTTCCGGCTGGCTCAAATCGCCGAGGTCGACAGACGGTCCGCCCGCGGGGGCGGGCTCGACCGCTTGCGGTTTGACTTTTTGAGGCCCGGGGGCGATCTGCTGTTCGACGAACGCGCGAACTGTTTCGAAGACGCCGCTGACGCGGCTCAGCATACACGACGTTTTCGCGTGAGCGCTCGACGGCAGCGCGAGCAGGAAGCTCCCCGCGAGCAGGATCCGGCTAGCCGTTCGCATGGGCCACCTGCCGGGGAGGAACCGCCAGGAGTCGCCGGAGCGCCAGAATGCCGCTCACGTACATGAGCGACATTGCGGCGGACGCGAGGGCCAGCCGCCCCGGCGTCTCGATCAGGCTCCGGAATCCGGCGAACCAGGGCTGCTCGATGAGATTGAGCGCCGCGCTGCGGAGTCCCACCCAGGCCCACCGCGCAGCCTCACCGGCCAGCCAGTTGCCGGCCGCCACGAGCGTCTCCCGATTTGCCAGCGTCCATGCGGCGCTCGCCATCATCGACCCCAGGACAACCAGCGCGATAGTGGCCGCGATCGCGACGGCTCTCGGGGACGCGAGCAGGCGACGACGGGCCGCCTGCAGCGAGCGGATAGCAAAGGGATCGGGGATGTAAACGGAAGCCATCACCCGGTCGGCGAAGTCCGCCTTCGGTGCGTGCAACGGCAGCGCTGCGAGCTGAGCGGCCAACGCTTCTTCGGCGTGGACCAGCTCGAGGCAGGTGCAGCATTCATCGATGTGGTTCCGCATCTCGGCCGACGGCGTGCCGGCGAGCCACGCGTCCAGGTCATCAGGACCGAAGTGCGATGAAGCGGAATTACCAGTCATAGGTGGACCCCTTTACGTTCGGGATAACGCGAAGGTTTCACTCCCGCAAGTGTGCAAGTGCCTGCCTCAACTCGTTGCGTGCCCGGTGGATGTATGTCTTCACCGTGCCCAGCGGCAGGTTCAGAATCTCGGCGATTTCCTCATACGCCCGGCCCTCCACGTGGCGGAGCAGGATGCACGAGCGGTACTCCGGCCGAAGCTGCGCGATTGCCGCCTCGATCTGACCGCCCAGTTCCCGGGCCTCAACCTCAGCGAGAGGGGATTCCTGGCGCCCACCGATCTGGAGCGCGGTGGCCTCGATCGCCTCTGGCGTTTCTGCCTGAGGCGATCCCTCCAGCGACAGTGTGTCCAGCTCGCGACGCCGCAGATGATCAATGGCGGCGTTGTTGGCGATCTTGAATATCCAGGACGAGAACTTGAATTCCGGGCGGTAGGACTCGATGGCGTTCAGCGCTTTGACGAAGGTCTCCTGCGCAAGATCCTCCGCGAGCTCCCGGTCGCGCACCATCCGAAAAAGCAACGAGAACAGCGGCCGCTCGTATCGCCGGATGAGCTCGCGGTACGCAGCCTCCTCGCCCGCCCGGGCCAGGGCCACGATTTCCTGATCAGTCTTCTGCGCCAGTTCCGCTCTAGGCGGCACGCCCGCGCCTCGCGCTTGCGGAGCGGTTTCCCGGCGGGCTACATTGAGCGGCTATGTTAGCCTCAGATCAGAAGTTACCGGTCGCGGGCGGGGCCGAAAAGCGAGCGTACGTGCGCTCTATGTTCGGCGACATCGCCCCCACCTATGACCGGCTGAACCGCATCCTGAGCCTGCGCCAGGACCTGAGATGGCGTCGGCATGCAATCGATCGTCTCGAGTGGGAGCGAGTCCCGGACGGAATCTACCTCGACCTCTGCGCCGGCACTCTCGACCTCGCGGCCAACCTCGCTCGACGTCCCGGATTCAGAGGGCGAGTCGTAGGAGCCGATTTCGTTCGTCGCATGCTCGAGCTGGGTCGCCACAAAGCCGATCGGATCTCACCGGTGGCGGCAGACGCGCTGGTGCTGCCGTTTCGTGACGCGGTCTTCGACGGCGCCATGGTGGGTTGGGGACTTCGAAACCTCGTTGATCTGGACGCTGGTCTGGTCGAGGTGGCGCGAGTGCTCAAGCCCGGAGCCCACCTCGTCGTTCTCGAGGTCGCCACCCCGGCGCGGGAGCCAATGCGGGGCCTCTACCTCTTCTACTTCGAACGGGTGGTCCCGCGGGTGGGGCGTTTCATCTCGCGGCATCGGACCGCGTATAACTGGCTTCCCGAGTCCACCCGCGTATTTCCGGCGCCGACGGAGCTTGCCCGCCGGATGTCAGCTGCCGGATTCGAAGGCGTCGGATACCGGACCTTTCTGCCAGGCGTAACCGCTCTCCACGTCGGTACCCGCGCCGGCTGACGTGTTCTCCGACCTCCAGAGCTATGTCGCGGAGCTTGAGCGCACCGGACAGTTGCGCCGTGTGAGCGTGGAGGTTGATCCGTATCTGGAGGTATCGGAGCTCGTACAGCGAGTGGTGCGCGAGGACGGCCCTGCTGTTCTCTTTGAGCGGGTCCGGGGTGCTTCGTTCCCTCTCGTGATGAATCTGTTCGGCTCCATGCGCCGGATCGAGCTCGCCTTGGGCCGTCATCCCCAGGAGATCGGCCGGGAGCTGATCGGAGCGGTTCAGCAGCTGAACCCGCCATCACTGGGCGCGTTCTGGAAGGCGCGCCGAACCCTGGCTCGTGCCCGCTACATGCGCCCTCGTTTGGTTCGCTCCGCTCCGGTTCACCAGGTCGTCGAGGCCCCGGGGCTGACCCGGTTCCCCAACCCAACGACCTGGCCACGCGACGGAGGCCCGTTCATCACGTTTGGACCGACCCTGACCGAAGCGCCGGACACCCATCGACGCAACTTCGGGCTTTATCGGCTGCACGTGTTCGACGATGCGACCACCGGCATGCACTGGCAGAGCATGAAAGGTGGACGGGGTCACTATTTCGAGGCGGAGCGTCGGGGACAGCCACTGGAAGCGGCAGTCGTGCTCGGCGGCGATCCGATCATGATGCTGTCGGCGATTTTCCCCTTGCCTGAGGACATGGACGAGCTGGCGTTTGCCGGGTTTCTCCGCGGCGCGCCGACTCGCATGGTGCGGGGCACTTCCATTCGCCTCCAAGTGCCCGCCAACGCGGAGTTCATTCTCGAAGGTGAGGTTCCACCGCACGAGCGCCGGATGGAGGGGCCCTTTGGCGATCATTTCGGGCATTACTCCGACGCAAGCGAATTCCCGGTCTTTCACGTCAAGCGAGTCACACGGCGGCGGGCGCCTCTGCTGCCCGCGAGTGTCGTGGGCAAGCCGCCTCAGGAAGACAAGTACATGGGGATCGCCGCCGGCGAAATGATCGGCCCGCTGATCCGAGTGATCAATCCCAATGTCATCGATCTGTATGCGTATGACGATGCTGGATTCCACAATCTCCTGGCCGTGGCGCTCAAAGAGCGCCACCCGAAGGAGGTTCTCAAGACCTCGCTCGCACTGCTCGGCACCGGCCAGCTCGCCTTGACGAAGGTGGCGGTGATGGTTCGGGAGGATGTGCCGGTCCGAAGCTTTCCCAACCTTTTGCGGGAGCTTTGGTATCGCTTCAATCCGGAAGATCGGATGTTGCTTCTGCCGATCGGAGCGCTGGACACGCTCGACTACACCTCGTACGTCATGCACATCGGAAGCAAGCTGGTGCTCGATGCCACTGGTGATGCCGTTACGTCCGACACGCCACCTCGCGAGGTAGAAGATCCATCACGGCTCGACCGCCGCGTCAGCGGATACCGGCTTCTGGAGGGCGGATTCCTGGTAGTCCGAGTGCAGCACGAACCCCGAGCAGTGCTCGAGGCTCTGCTTCGGTGGGATGGCTTGGGCCCCACCAGGTTCGTCGTTGCGGTGAGCGACGACGTTGATCTGAGCAGCGAAACCAGTCTCCTCTGGGGGATCTTTACCCGGTTCGATCCTGCCCGGGACATGATGTTCGCGCGCCAGAGCTTCCTTGGAGCCCGGCCGGTATACAGCGGTCGCATTGCCATCGACGCCACATGGAAGACCGGATATCCCCTTCCACTCACCATGCCGGATGAAATCGTACGCCGAGTGGACCAGCGCTGGGGCGAGTACTTTCCTCAGGGTCTCAAGGGGGGCGGATGACCAGTCCGGGTCCGGGTACTCCGGCGATGTCGGCGGAAGGACAATTGCTGCGCGGCCGATCGCTGGCGATCCGGTATCTCAATTTCGTCAAGCTGCCGCACACGCTGTTTGCACTGCCTTTCGCATTGGTCGGCGTGGTGGCGGCGTCCCGGTTCGCGCCCGTCAGGGGTCGGACTCTTGCCCTGGTCGTGATCGCCTTTACCGCCGCGCGCTGGGTCGCGATGGGTTTCAATCGGGTGGTCGATCGCGAATACGACGCGCTCAATCCGCGCACAAGCATGCGCGAGCTGCCCCAGCGGGCTCTCTCCCTGGGCCAGGCGTGGGGATCGATTGCGATCGCCGCGTTTCTCTTCCTGGGATGTGCGGCACTGCTCAACCCGCTCTGCCGAATGCTCGGCCCACTGGCTCTGGCGTGGGTAATGACCTACAGCTTCACCAAGCGCTTTACCCACTGGCCCCATCTCTGGCTCGGCCTAAGCCTCGCGATTGCGCCGGTCGGTGGCTACCTCGCGGTGACGGGCCACTGGAGTCACCCATGGTGGGTGCTGGCGTCAATCACAGTGGCCGTAGCCACGTGGGTGGCGGGGTTCGACATCTTCTACGCGCTGCCGGACGAAGGCTTCGATCGAAGCGTTGGACTTCGAAGCGCTGTAGTCCGACTCGGGCTGGCACGCAGCATTCTGTTTGCCAAACTTCTCCACGCAATCACTATCCCGGCGTTGGTCGTGTTTGGCTGGGGTGCGGGCTTTGGAGTCTGGTACTTCGTGGGGGTGGCGCTGGCCGCGGGAATTTTGGTCTACGAGCACCGTCTGGTTCGCCCGGACGACCTGTCTCGCCTCGGCGCCGCCTTCTTCAACATGAATGCTGTCATGTCGGCGACGGTGTTTGGGTTTGCATTGGTAGATCGATTAGCGGCACGGTAGCGGAAAGGGTGAAGGTGGCCTTAAAAGCGTGAACGGTGAACAGTGAACGGTAAACGGGGCGGATCGAAGAGCAGCCAGCCTAAGACGTCGAAGCCGGGTCCCAAGAAGAGGGACCAAGCAGATGCTGCGGAGCCCCCGTTCACCGTTCACCGTTCACCGTTGACGCAGTTTCCGAACAAGCATCCCTACCGGTCTCCGACCCCTAACAGGAGGGGTCGGTGAACCTCCCCATCGTGTTGGCTATCACCGGGGCTTCCGGCGCTCCCTACGCCGTGAGGCTGCTCCACGTACTCGCCGACAACCAAGTGCCGGTGTGGCTGATCGTGTCGAGCCATGGCCAGCGCCTGCTTTCCGAAGAATGCGGGATCGGAACGATCGATGACCTGCGCGCAAACACCGGTGGGGACTGGTCAACCGTGCGCGTGTTCTCCGACGGTGATCGAGGGTCGCTGCCGGCCTCCGGATCACAGCAAACTGACGGCATGGTGATCTGCCCCTGTTCCATGGGCACCGTCGCGGCCATCGCTCTGGGAACCAGCCGGTCGCTCGTCGAGCGGGCCGCGGATGTCACGCTCAAGGAACGGCGCAGGCTCCTGCTCGTGCCTCGCGAGACTCCGCTCTCTCTGATTCACCTCCGGAACCTGGTAACGGTGACTGAAGCCGGGGCGACGGTCATCCCCGCCGCCCCGGGTTTCTATCACCGCCCAAAGCAAGTAAGCGAGCTGGTGGACTTCGTGGTCCAGCGGGTGCTGGATCATATGGGATTGGAGATCGGGATCGCGAAACGGTGGGAAGGATGAGAATAGAGCTATCAGCTATCAGAACACTTCCGACAGGCCTGTGACTTGCCCGCCGCGATCTTCTGATAGCTGAAGCTGCTCGCCGCCCCCATGCGTCTCGGCGTCATCGCAGACACCCACGGCTTGCTTCGCCCCGAAGTCTTCGAGGTCTTCCACGAGGTAGACCACATTCTGCACGCAGGCGACCTGGGCCCGCTCGAGCTGCTGGCCGAGCTTGAATCGTTGGCGCCTGTCACTGCGGTATATGGAAACACCGATGGTTTCGATGTTCGTGCTCGTCTGCCCCAGGTCGCACGTGTGGAGCTGGACGGCTTTCGGGTCGTGGTCACCCACGGTGACCAGTTCGGATCGCCGACGCCGGAGATGGTTCAACAGGCCTTCCCCGATGCTGAAATCCTGGTTTTCGGCCATACCCATCGTCCGTTGCTGACACTGGTCGACGTAGTGGTCACGGTGATGAACCCCGGCGGAGCCGGGCACCGCCGCTTTAACCTGCCGCCTTCCGTAGGAATTCTGGAATTGGAGCCGGGGATTCCGCCGCGCGGTCGACTGGTGCCGCTGCTACCCGCGGACGAGTAATTCGCGCTACTGCACCCATTGGGCGAGCGGGGTGGTTCTGTGGAATGCCTCGGGGTGGGCCCGAAACCATGCCATGATTAGCAACAGCTCATCGATGCAATCCGTTGGGAGCGGTCCAACCGCCGGCTCAGCCTTGCCTATGTCATCGGCCACAACGCCGCGAAATGCCTCGTGCTCGATGGGGGTCGACGGATAGGGGAACGTGGCGCGCACAACGCCACGGCGAATCAGATACGCCCGGTCGTCGCCGAACGTGCCGGGATCGCGATACACGAAGGTCAACAGATCCACCGCTGTCCGTGCTCGAACAATGGCACCAAATAGCCACTCGAGCTGCTCGAACTTCTCCCGCCATTTGGCCGCCAGCTCGTACTCGGACCGCGCCGCGGCGGCCTGCATCGCCGTCACTACCCGGTCCATCGGCTGAATCGTGCGACCTTCCAGGAACGCCATCGCGATCTCGACGCGTTGCCGATAGTCCCATTCCGCCACGAAGCCTGCGCATGGCCCAGCGCAGAAGCCGAAATCATGGCGCATGCACGCAGCCCGGCGAGCCTGATCGAAAAGGTCGCCCTGGCCGGAGAAAACGATCGGCATGTTTGCCGCACAGTCACGCAGGCCGAGCAGGTCGGCCAGCGTGCGAACCGCTTCGCCCGTGCGACTGAACGAACGAAACGGGCCGTAACAACGCAGGTCCTCCGCGCCGATTGCAGCGCCGCTGGTGATTCGCGGAGCCGGACCGCCGGAGAGTTTCACGAACACGGCTCGGCGGGTCTGGTTGAGGCGAAGATTGAAGTGGGGACGATGGCGGTGGATCTGGCGAAGCTCGGAGAGATAGGCTGCGAATTCACTGGGTACGTATTCCCATTGAATGTCATGCGCCGCGTGGAGTATTCGAGCCGCTTTGTCGTCCGGATACGTTGCCCGGAAATAGCTGAGCAATCGGGCTCGGAGCCGCTTGGCCTTGCCGACGTAAATGATACGCCCGATCGCATCCAACATGCGATACACTGCCGGCCGATTCTCGCTCAATACCCGGATCCGGTCCCGCAGCGCTACCAGGTCGGTTGCGGGCAGCGGAAGCCGAAGCGCCCGGGCCCGTCTCACGATTGACAGCGATGGCAGAGGACGGAGATTCGGCCGTCGATGGCATGGGTACCCGTGAGCCGAGTCCCACACACCTTGCACGGCTCACCATCTCGGCCGTAGACGAACAGCTCGAGCTGAAAATTGCCCCGCTCGCCGGTCCCGGTGCGGTAGTCGCGGAACGTGGTGCCGTTGGACACGATCGCGGCCTCGAGGATTCGCTTGATCTCCGCATGCAGGCGTGGGACTTCATCGGGGCGGACGCCGTTGCCAGCTCGCGACGGATCAATTCCAGCCGCGAACAACGCCTCGTTCGCGTAGATGTTGCCCACGCCGGCCAGGTGACGCTGATCCATGAGCACCTTTTTCACCGCCTGGCGTGAGCTCCCGAGAATTTCGGCCAGTCGCTCGGGCGTGAATGACCGTTCCAGAGGCTCAGGCCCGATCGCGGCATCGTAGGCCTTCCAGGCGCGATCGTCGAGCAGGAGTAGCGTTCCCAGTCGCCGCACATCGCGATAGACCAAACGGCGTCCGTTATCGAGTCGAGCCGAGAGCACCGCGTAGCGACGCTGGTCGGGCGTGAGCGGCCTCTCGTGCACGATCAGAGAGCCGGTCATTCCGGGCTGCACCACGAGCCGCCGCTCCCCGAGATCAAATACTGCGTGTTTGGCTCTGCGCCTCAAGCCTCGCACGGTGGCCCCCTCGAGCGCGCGCACCAGTCGCCGCCGCGTGGTTCCACGGAGAACATCGTCATGTGAGAGGGCGACCTGCCGCAAGGTGCGGCCTACCACCCTGGGCCGCAGCTCCCGAACGATGGTCTCGACTTCGGGGAGTTCGGGCATGGGGAAATTATAGTTAAGAGCTATCAGCTATCAGATATCAGCCTATCAAAACAAAAGCGGGCAGACCTTCACGCCGGGGCGACGATCTGATCGATCTCGCACAGGAGACCGGTATTCAACTCTGATAGCTGATGGCTGATAGCTGCTGGGGGGCCCGTCCGCGTCTGCCCGGCAAGGCCCCCATTTCGTCAGGGAGTGACGTGAATCGTCCCCTGCATAGTGGTCGGATGGAACGTGCAGTGGTAGTTGTAGTCGCCTGCGGCGGTCAGGGAAACCGTATAAGTGTCGTTTCCGCCCATGTTCCCCGACGGGGCGAATGCATTGTTATCCGACACGATGTTGTGGATAACCGACGTGGCGTTGTAGTCTGTGCCGCTGTAGTCCCGGTTGACCCAGCGGACAGAAACGCTAGCACCGCCATTCAGGGAGACGTTCTTGGTCTTGGGCTGAAACCCCGAGACCTGCGCCCCGGACGGCATGTTAATGTCGGCCGCTTGCGCCGCCGGCGGCGGTGGCGCCGAGCTCGAGCCGGTGTTGTCATAGCCACAGGCTGCCGCGAAGCTGAGCGCAGCGGGTACCACCAGAAGCCTAAGGGAAGCCATGGACTCGCCTCATGGAAAAGGTACGGGGCCCGGCCGGGTAAACTCCCGGTCGGCCGCTGAAATTATAAAACACCCGCATGTTGGACGTTTGGTTCAGAGAGAGACGCACACATCTCCCTGACCGCCGCCGCCCTCCTGGTCAGATAAATGCAGAAATTCATTAACAATGTTGTGGATTGGGCCTCGAATCTTGGGGGAGATGCCTGCAAGCATCAACCCCCCGGCCGGGAGCCCCTCGCAACATCTTGATACAGCGTGTATCAGCGAATGACTCAGCAAAAGGCCGAGAGCATGCCACGAGGTCGGGCAGGGCAAAGGCATGTCGTTGCCTATAAAGAGCTTGCGCTGGTTGATCGGGGAGGAGCGAGGGTCCCGGCTATTGTGCTCTCGCGACAGGGTCGTGAGAGCAACAGTGTGATTTGTGGGATCTTAGCTGACTGCCGCGAGCCGGCTGGCTT
>JBKPOS010000052.1:0-25897 GCA_046733215.1 Gemmatimonadota bacterium | reverse complement strand
CTAGAAGACCACCGCCCGGGGTGAGTGATTCATTACTGCAGGTAGTGCTCTCTATTAAAGTACACCGACTACGCGCCCCGCACCTTCCATAAGGACCGTGGCACACCCCAGCTAGGCCTTCTGGTGAGGGAGGGCGGAGGTTGGAGCCGAGGCTTTTCGGCCGGGGGTTCTGCAATCAGATGCCTGACCGCAACTGAGGAAACCGCAATCTCAACAATCTGGGGATCAAACTGTGAGCCCTTACACCTGAGTAGCTCAGCGACAACCTGATCCAAAGTCAGCCGTTTCCTATAAGGTCTATCAGTGGTCATTGCATCGATTGTGTCGGACACTAATATCACCCTGGCCCCGATCGGAATTCGGTTCCCAGCAAGTCCCTGTGGATATCCTTTGCCGTCCCATCGCTCGTGATGGTGCCGGACTGAATCTTGGATGAACCCTCTAAATTTGGAGATTATCCCAACGAGCTCCGCGCTTTTCGCTGCGTGTGTCTGCATAAGGGCCGTTTCGGCCTCATCCAGCCGCCCCTCTTTACGAAGCAAGGGCGCAAACTCCTCATGAATCTTGCCTACATCGTGCAGCAACGCAGCTGTTTCGATAAGCTCGACTTCTCGCGCCGATAAACCAAGTTCCAAAGCGATCGTGCGGGAAAGCTCCTTAACCCGCCTAGAGTGTCCAGAGGTGTAAGGATCTCGGGCCTCAATGGCCTTAACCATGACCTCAAGGAGTTCCTCACCGCTGGCCTGTAGCTGATAGTAGAGCGTGTAAATATGCCGCACTACCGCGATAGGAACGATGACGCCGATGAGCCCGAACGACCCGAACCCGAAGAGTTGGGAGGATTTCACATACAGAACGGCGATTAATAGCGCGATCGCGCTTGCAGCTAAATCGTACCCAACGACTCCACGAGTATTCAGGTGCCAGACATCGCGAAATGGGCGTCCGGTGCTAAGTGCCACAACGCCGCTAACCGCCGTGGAGTTTACAAGAACGTATGTGGCCGCGAAAACAAAAAACAAAACAAGGTCCAACTGAAGAGCGCCGGTCTCCAGATGACCACCGAGCTGCAGGTAGGCGGGCGGCACACCACCGCCGATTGTTCGATATACGAGGTAAGCGGCGGTGACAGAGAGCGAACGCTGGGCTGAATTGAAGAGAAGCTTGATGAGTTGCGTGCCTGAGACAAGCATCGCAATTGCCGTTGCAAAGCCAGCAACGAGGCCGCCCCAAAACCCACCAAACAGAATGCCCCCCGCGATATGAATCACGAAGGATGTTGAACCAAGTGCGGAGACCTTCAGATCGTTCCGCCGTTGGTCCAGCATGAGCGCCATCGCAATGAAGCAGAAAAACTCCCAGATCCCGGGCTTGGGTAGGGCCGGGTTCCAAGAGGCCATCAGCGCCACCAGTGCTACAAGCGCGACCAGGCCAACGTAGCGTCGCACAGCAGTGGGATTTTCCATCAAATCTGGAGGGATAGGGGACCCTTTGCGGCTTACTTCCAATCCTGCCCTTCGGACCTCCCGCACGCAGCGCTAAAGAACCCCACTGCGCTCGAGAGTAATTGGGCTGCCGCATCTAGCCAGCTGATCTTCAACATGAGCGTCACCTCCCTTCGGGTACACCGAGTAATTCCGGGAAGTGGCTCGCCTCGCTATGGCGCGCCCGACGCTCCGCTCGATCAGTTGTCCGCTTTACTCCGCTCGCTCTTAACTCACCGGCGACCGGATCCCCTCCCCTAATGTTCCTTTCCTCGTTGAGGTGAGCCTGCCTGGCCCTGCCCCATCAATTTCCCGCTAGCGCACTCCTGCCAAACGTCAGTTCGGCCGGCGCGGGTCCGTCCATCGATTGGTCGCATCCAAGACCGCGAAGACCGCGGCCCGCTCCGCACTCTCTTTGATCTGCGAGCTTCCCATCAGGAGCAGCGTCTCCCGCCCACCCAGTCCCTGCACTGCCACAAAGGCGAACTCCCGATCGAACGCTTCCACGATCTTCGCACCCTCGAGCGCGACCGAGTGGTCGGTCATCAACCGGTCGAGGACCGTCACGGCGGCCTTGGCCGCCGCCTCGACCCGGCTCCGCGGCGTGTCCGAGCTTTCCTCGTCCGCCGACTCGCGCTGGCCCCGGAACGAGAGCGTCACCGTGATCATGATCCGGTGCGGCCGGCGCCCCGGCGATACCTGCAGGTTCTCGAACAGCACCGCCCGGTGCATCGCCTTCTGCCGCACAGCGTCTTCCACCGCCTCGAGCGGCTGAACTTCGGCCGTCTGCGCGATGCTGATCTTCCGGTGATCCACCCTGAGGCCGAGCTGCGCCAGGAGCGCAGACTCGATGTTGCGCACGATCTGCTTCGGCGCGAGGCCCGACTGCGCCAGGATATGGATTTCGCTCA
Organism: Gemmatimonadota bacterium; assembly: GCA_046733215.1. Lineage (GTDB taxonomy): Bacteria > Gemmatimonadota > Gemmatimonadetes > Gemmatimonadales > GWC2-71-9 > DASQPE01. The sequence continues at coordinate 23,502 of JBKPOS010000052.1, read as the reverse complement.
CTTCGCCCAGCGGCGTCGTGATCACCCGCGCCGACAGGACGCCTTCCAGGCTGGTAAGCAGGTTCTCCGCCCGCCGCACCCCCCAGGGGTCCGGCAGGTTTTCTGGAGTGGACGGCCGGCCCGGCGCGGGACTGCCGGAGTCCGACTGTCGCGCGCTGAACGGCCCAGTCACGCTGGAGTCGCCTTTGATTACGGTCATTGCCTTGCCTCAGTTCTGCTATGCGATCACGTTGCGGCCTGCCGCCTTCGCGCGATACAACGCCCGGTCGGCCGACACCAACAGGTCGCCTTCGATCGGTTCACGGGGGTCAAACTCTGCGAGACCCACGCTCACCGTCACGAGCCCCGGCGCATAGCCTAGCCGGCGCCCCACCCCTTCGATCCCCGCGCGCAGCGCCTCCGCCACCCGGGATCCGCCCTCCAGATCCGTCCGCGTAAGGATCACTACGAACTCGTCGCCGCCGTAGCGGGCCGCGATGTCCGAGGCACGCACCGCGTGGCGAATCTCACCCGCCACGGCCCGCAGCACCTCGTTCCCCGCCTCATGCCCGTACTGGTCGTTCACCGCTTTGAAGCGATCCAGGTCGAGAAAGAGCACCGCGAAGGCGTCCCCACTCCGCTTGCTCCGCTCCATCTCGAACGCCAGCCGCTCCTGCAGGACCCGGTAGGAAGCCAGCCCGGTGAGCTGGTCCACCGCCGCGTGCTGCTGAGCCACCTCGGCCCGCCGCTCCTGATAGGGCGGGCACTGCTTCAGCGTCGCGCGGCCCAAAGTCGCCGCCTCGGCGAACCGGCTACAGGTCCCAAACCCACACGCCCCGCAGTCCCAGTGCTTCCCGTTCGGTCCGAGCCCGATCTGGTCCAGCACCGCCGCGATCGCGCGGCTGTCCAGCTCGAGGCTCCGCGGCTTGATGTCGAATGCCGCACCCACGCTGGCCACTACCGTCGAATCCACCACCGGGAACCGGCTCCGCGGCGGCTCGGTGCTCGCCACCAGTGCCCGGCGCCAGTACAGCTCTTCCTGCGGTCCCGACAGCGGATGGTCCAGCGATCCCTCACGCGACAGCAGATCGACGAAGCCAAGATCCAGCCGGTCTACCGCGACTGCTCGCGCCAGCGGAGGAATGGCGGCCAGGCCCCGAAGCTTGAGAAATCGACGGCTGGTCTGTCGCGCATCTTCCAGAAGCTGCAGGGGCAGTCCGCCGGCGGCGCTAAGATGACGACGCCGCTCTTCTGGTACCCGCTGGAAAAACGTCGGCTGCGCTAGCGGGGCCGCTCCCCTTGCCCGCAGCAACTGCTCGAGATCGTAGAACGTGATCGCAGCGTCGAGATCCGCATTGTTCACCGGCAGCGCGACGCCGGCGTACACGATCTTGAGCCCCGGCCCGTGCAGCGCCCGGAGGTACCGCGCTTCGGCCACCGCAGGCACCGTCACCGGGGCGAGATACGGAATCAGCTCGGGATACTGGGTCCGGATGGTATCGACGACCACCGGGTCGGTCGATCGGATCAGCGTCCCCCAGCCTTCTTCCTCCCAGAGCCGCAGGTATTCAGCTGCAACCAGCTCGTCGCCGATAACGCCGCGGGTGACGGTGCGGAACCCGGCCGCATAGGCGGCGTTGATCACCTGCTCCGGCGTGGCTGGGTAAAAGTGCGCCGCTGACTCGGGGCTCAGGATCAGGACCGCATCGCCCTCGGCCACGATCGAAAGCGCCCGCCCCAGCTCGCCGCTGACACGCACCGCATCGTGGGGGCAGGCCGGCAAGCATTCCCCGCACCGGATGCACCCCTCATCCACCACCTGCAGTAGCGGCTTTGCTTCACCACCGGCGACCAGAATCGCGTCGGTGACTGAAATTGCGTCGGTCGGACAAACACGCACGCACGCGAGACACCCGACACACCGCTCTGCGTCGATCGCAAAATTCACGGGCGTCGGCCAACTAAGGGCGTGCAGCTATACGCGGAAGGCGGCCCAATATAGGAAAAGGCCTCGAGAAATGTCAACAGATCACCCCGTGCAAATCGTTTATGGGCAACCTATTAGCTACTCAGCCCATCCGGGAAGACCCGCGTTCTCGCTCCGCTACGCCCGCGCTTTCCCGACCTACCCAGCAACACTTAAGCCATTGGCTGGCATGCTCTTACCAGACAGTAGCGAGTGTCGAAAAATCAGTCATTTCAAAGCCGGTAGGACTTGATCTTCCTGTACAAGGTCCGCTCGCCGATGCCGAGCACTTCCGCAGCCCGCCGGCGGTTTCCCTGGGCCTCCCGCAGCGCCGCCTCGATGGTTGCTCGCTCCACCTCAGCCATTGTCATGCCAGGGCGGTACACAATGGGAGCCGGCTCCGCCTGGTCCGACTCCGGAATCACGTCGACGACCGGAGCGTGATTGCCCAGATCGATGACTTGCAGCCGTTGCGCCGGTTCGTCAAGACGCCTCCGCAGCTCCTCGATCTGGCGTCTCAGGTCGACCAGGCTGCGCAGAATGAACTCCAGCTCCTGTGAGGGCAGCTCTCGCTGTGGGGCCCGCACCGGTAGCAGCGTGCCTGGCCCTTCCAGAATATCGGCCGGAATGTCTGAGGCTCGAATCTCGGTCCCTGGTGCGAGCACCACCATCGATTCGATCAGGTTTCGCAACTGCCTCACGTTCCCCGGCCATGGCGCACTCACCAACCGCTGCATGGCCTCCGGCGTGATCCCCCGGAATGGACGGTCGTGCTGTGCGGCGAATTCCCGGATGAATCGTCGCACCAGCAACGGGATGTCTTCCCGCCGCTCCCGCAATGGCGGGAGGTAGATGTTGAGCACATTCAGCCGATAGTACAGATCGTCCCGGAAGTCACCCAGGGCCACGCGTTCCTTGATATCGCGATTGGTCGCCGCGATCACGCGCACATCCACCTTGATCGGCTGCGTGCCACCCACCCGAAAGAACGAGCGGCTCTCGAGCACGCGCAGCAGCTTGACTTGCGTGCTGAGCGACACCTCCCCGATCTCGTCGAGGAAAATGGTCCCGCCGTCCGCGAGCTCGAAGCGGCCCAGGCGGCGCTCCGCCGCGCCGGTGAACGCGCCTTTCTCGTGGCCGAACAGCTCGCTTTCGAGCAGCGTCTCGGGAAGCGCGGCGCAGTTGACGGCGATGAACGCCTGGCCGCGGCGAGGAGACAGATCGTGAATTCCCTTGGCGACGAGCTCTTTTCCGGTTCCTGATTCGCCCTGGATGAGCACGGTGCTGGAAACCGGCGCCATCTGTTCGATCTTGACCAGCACCTCCTGGATGGGCGCGCTCTCCCCGATGATGCCGGTCCGCTCCTGGAGATGGCGACGGTCCATCAGTCTTCGTACGGTGGCGACGACTTCCTCCGGGTTCACCGGCTTGGTCATCACCTCGGTCACGCCGAGCCGGCTCACCCGCTCGCCGCGCTCGGAATCGGTCGGTTCCAGCAAAGCCAGCGTGGAGATCGCGGCGTCTCGGGAGAGAGCGGTGAGTTGCAGCGCAGGAAGGTCGTGCACGGCGCCCGTGAGCACCACCACCTCGGGGTCCTCACGCCGCACCGAGCCGCGGGCGTCGTCCAATGACGAAAACATCGCGGTCGACAAACCGGCCGCCTCGAGCGCGGCATTGACCCGCACCGCTGTCTCGAGGTCGTCCATGGTGATGAGAACTTGGCTGGGCATAACCCCACAAGAACGGGAACGGTGAACGGTGAACGGTAAACGGGAGGATGGGAAGGGCCCGTTCACCGTTTACCGTTCACCGTTTACGCAGTTAGTGCTCGGTTCTCTCCCCCCGCACCAAGGCTACTGCATGCTCCACGATATCGGCGAGGATGCCGAGCCCGTCGCGAACTCCACCGGGACTCCCGGGAAGATTGATGATCAGGGTACGCTTTCGAACACCGGCCAGGCCCCGCGAGAGCGCCGCGCGCGGAAAGCGGGGATACGCAACGAAGCGAAGCGCCTCCGCAATCCCGGGCGCCTCCTTCTCGAGCACGGCTCGGGTGGCTTCGGGCGTCACGTCGCGGGCAGTGAGTCCGGTGCCGCCGGTCGTGAGCGCGAGATCGGCCAGGTCCTCGTCAGCCCACCGGCTGAGGACGCGACCGATCTGCTGCGGTTCGTCCGGGACGAGGGTTCGCTCGACCACCTTGTCGCCACGCCCCGCCACCCAGGCGACGATGGCATCCCCCGACATGTCGGCTCGCTCGCCTCGCGCGCCAGCGTCGGAAATCGTGAGAACCGCAACCCGCACGATCAGGCCTTGGGCCGCTTGCCGGCGGTTCCGTTCTTCCAGAAGGGGCGGCTCACGACCTCGGCCTCCAATCGCTCGCCCCGACAATCGACCTCGAACCTCCTTCCCGCTTTCGCAGATTCCGGCGGCAGGAAGGTCGTTCCTATCGGCATTGCGAGCGACGGACTCATGGTGCCGCTCCGAACGACATCGACCTGTCGATCGTCGAGCCAGACCGGATAACCCGGCCGGGGGATACCGCGCCCCAGCAGCCGAAAGCCCGCCAGCTTGCGGGTAACGCCCCGGCTCTGCTGGTCCCGCAGAGCCCGGTCGCCCACGAAAGGGGATCCCTTGTCGAGCTTCACGATCCAGCCAAGTCCTGCCTCGAGCGGCGTAATCGTGCGATCGATCTCGTGACCGTAGAGAGCATAGCCCATCTCCAACCGGAGCGAGTCGCGAGCGCCGAGCCCGATCGGGGGTGCGCCCGCCGAGGTGAGCGCCGACCATAGGACCCCGACGCTCCGATCCCGACAGTACAGCTCGAACCCGTCTTCGCCGGTGTAGCCGGTGCGAGACACGAAGCAATCGACGCCGGCCACCTGGCCGGGCGCAAAGTGGTAATACGCGAGCTCGCCAAGGCCGACCGACGTGAGTGACTGGAGGAGCGCGGCAGCGTTGGGCCCCTGGAGCGCCAGCAGCCCGACCTCGTCCGAGATGTCCTTGAGTCGCACGTTGGCGCCGCCCTTGTGGTCGACCAGGTGCTTCCAGGCAGCCGCGGTGTTGGCCGCGTTGACGACCACCATCCACTTGTTGTCGAAGCGATACAGCGTGCAGTCGTCCACGAAAGTGCCTTCCGGCGTAAGGATCGCCGAGTACTGCACTCCGCCGGCGTTGATAGCCGAGACATCGTTGCAGGTGATTCGGTTGAGGAGCGCGTTGCGATCCGGACCGGTGATTTCGAACTCCCCCATGTGGGAGATGTCGAACAGACCCACGTTGGAGCGGACCATCTGGTGCTCCGCCAGAATGCCGGTGGGATACTGCACCGGCATCTCGAAGCCCGCGTAGGCGACCATCTTCGCCCCGAGCGCGCGATGAACGTCAGCTAATGGGGTCTGCTTAAGTTCGGACATGGCCACCCGAATCGCGTAAACGGTGAACGGAAACGGTGAACCGGAGGATCCCGCTCACCGATCAACCCCGTTCACCGTTCACTGTTCACCGTTTACGCAGTTCCCATCAATGTTGCCATCAATGCCTTCTGCACGTGCAGCCGATTCTCGGCTTCGTCCCACACGCGGGACTGCGACCCTTCGATCACATCATCAGATACTTCCTCGCCCCGATGGGCTGGGAGACAGTGAAGGAAGATCGCGCGGGGATCGGCCTCGCGCATCAGGGGTGCGTCCACGAGGTAGCCGCGGAAGGCAGCCGCGCGCTGCTCCTGTTCCGCTTCCTGGCCCATCGACGCCCAGACATCGGTGTTGATGACGTGGGCTCCCCGAGCCGCCTCGGCCGGCTTTGTAGTCAGCACAATCTTGGTCAGGGCGCGGTTCCGCGCGACGATTTCGGCGTTGGGCTGATAGCCTTTTGGACAGGCAAGCCTGAGCTCGAACCCGAGCAGGCCGGCAGCGTCGAGCCAGCTGTGAGCCATGTTGTTCCCGTCGCCGATCCACGCAACGACCTTCCCACCCCATCCCCCCAGCGCTTCCCGTACCGTAAGGAGATCCGCCAGGATCTGGCAGGGGTGCTGCAGGTCCGTTAGTCCGTTGATGACCGGTACTGTCGCGAATCGGGCAAGCTCCTCGACCTCTGCCTGGTCGAACGTGCGGATCATGACGCCGTCCACATATCGGCTGAGCACCCGGGCCGTATCCCGAATCGGCTCGCCGCGGCCGAGCTGGATGTCGCGCGACGAAAGGAACAGGGCATGCCCGCCCAGCTGAAAGGCTCCCACCTCGAACGAAACTCGGGTACGCGTGGAGCTCTTGGCGAAGAGCATACCCAGCGTCTTTCCCAGGAGCGGATGCTCCCTGTACTCGCCCCGCTTCATGCAGAGCGCCAGGTCAAGCAGTGAAATGAGCTCGGGCTTGGTCAGGTCGGGAACAACCAGGAAGTCACGCTTCACGCGAGCACCGTAGGCGGCGGGGACTGAATCGGGCCAGCGACCGGGCGGATTGTAGCGACGGAGGGCTGACCGAACAAGCCGAGGCTTTCCCAGAACGCTGGGACGCACACGATTGACACTCGAATCGGCCCCGCTACCTTCGACGGCCATGCGGACTACCACTCTACCCTCGCTCGCATTCGCAGTGCTCACCACCATTGCGGCGGCATCATCAATCGCGGCGCAAGCGCCGGCACCGCCGTCCACGCCAACAATCATCGTCATCCGCGCCGCGAGCATGCTCGACGTCGCGAGGGGCCAGATCGTGAGCCCCGCAGTCGTGACGATCGAAGGTGATCACATTCGCAGCATAGGGCAGGCGTCGGACACCGGAGCACGAGTCATCGATCTGGGCGACGTGACCCTGCTCCCCGGCCTCATGGACGTCCACGTCCATCTCACGCACGACGTCTCCGGTGACTGGGTCATGCGGCCGGTTCGTGAGACCGCTGCCGACGAGGCGCTCCGAGGGGCCGCGAACGCCAGCAAGACCCTGTTGGCCGGGTTCACGACCGTCCGCAACGTGGGCGCGGGCGGGTTTGCCGACGTGTCCCTGATGAAGGCGATCGATGCGGGCCTGATTCGGGGCCCGCGCATTATCCCGGCCGGTCACGCAATCGGTATTACCGGAGGTCATTGCGATGCCACCGGGTGGGCACCGGGCGTGCTCGAGCTGGGGCCCGAGGAAGGCGTGGCGGACGGAGTAGACGAGGTGGTCGCCGCTGCACGCTACCAGATCAAGCACGGCGCCAAGGTCATCAAGGTGTGCGCTACTGCCGGCGTTTTCTCATACGATGCTACCCTGGGTGCGCAACAGCTCTCCGATGCGGAGCTGCGTGCCGTGGTCGAGGAAGCGAGCCGACACGGCCTCAAGGTCGCAGCACACGCGCATGGCACTGAGGGCATCAAGGCCGCCATCCGGGCTGGCGTCGCCTCGATCGAGCACGGCTCGATGCTGGATGACGAAGCCATCCGGCTGATGAAGGAGAAAGGCACCTACCTAGTCCCCACCGCGTTTCTCATCACCCAATTCAAGTTCGAGGGAATGCCTGCACCCATCGCGGCGAAGGCTCGGGAGGCGATCCCCCTGGCGCAGGCAAGTCATCGGAAGGCAATCGCGGCCGGCGTCAAGATCGCGTTCGGCACTGATGCGGCCGTCTATCCCCACGGCGACAACGCCCGCGAGTTCGCAGTGTATGTGGGCTATGGCATGAAGCCGATCGACGCCATCCGCACCGCCACGGTGAACGCTGCGGATCTGCTCGGCGTGATCGACCGTGGCGTCATTGCTCGGGGCAAGCTCGCGGATCTGATCGCGGTGCCCGGAAATCCGCTGCAGGACGTGAAGGTTCTGGAGAAGGTGGTGTGGGTGATGAAGGGAGGGGTGGTGTATAAAGGCGTGAACGGTGAACGGTGAACGGGAACTCTTAGGAGCGGCGAACGGGGCTGCCCGCGAGACCCGCTCCGAATGACTGACAGCCCGTTCACCGTTTACCGTTCACCGTTAACGCTTTTACAGTATGTACCTCCGCAGATCATCGTCATTCACGATCCTCGCCAGCCTCTCCTTGACCCCGGCCGCATCGAAGACAATCTGCTTCTCGGGATAGTTCGGCAGCTCGAAGAGCACGTCCTCCATCAGGCTCGCCATCACCGTATGCAGGCGGCGAGCCCCGATGTTTTCCATGCGATCGTTGGCGAGCCACGCCACCCGCGCGACCTCGATGATGCCGTCGGCCGTGAACTCGAGCGTCGCCCCCTCCGCCGCTACCAGCGCCTGATATTGCTTGGTCAGCGCGTTCTCCGGCTCGGTCATGATCCGGACAAAGTCGTCCTGGGTCAGCGGCTGTAGCTCTACCCTGATGGGAAATCGGCCCTGCAGCTCCGGGATGAGGTCGGACGGCTTTGACACGTGGAACGCGCCCGCAGCCACGAACAGGATGTGGTCGGTCCGGACGTAGCCGTATCGAGTCTGTACCGTGGAGCCCTCCACGATCGGCAGCAGGTCCCGCTGCACGCCTTCCCGGGAGACATCCGGGCCGATCGACGTCCCCCGCTCACCGGCGATCTTGTCCAGCTCGTCGATGAAGATGATCCCGTGGTTCTCGACCCGATCCAGCGCCTCGTTCACCACGTCGTCCATGTCGACCAGCTTCTTCAACTCCTCGTCCACCAGAACGCGACGCGCCTCCGGCACCTTCACGGTCCGCCGCTTCTGGCGCTTGGGCAACATCTCCTGCAGCCATTCGGTGAAGTTGATGTCGGCGCCTTCCATGCCTTGCGGAGGCTGGAGCATCTCGAGGCCGGGGTAGCCCTGCGCAGTCACCTCGATCTCGACCTCTCGATCGTCGAGCCGACCTTCGGCCAGCATCTGGCGCAGCTTCTCCCGGGAACGCTGGCGCCGCTCGTCATCCGGCGTCGCCGTCCGCTCCGACTTTGCCTGCCCCTTGGATGACACGATGAAGACGGAAGCCGCGGTTTTCGACTTGTCGGCTGCGTCGGGCGTCTGAGGCGGCGGCGGGGGCAGCAGCAGATCCAGCAACCGCTCGTCCGCCCGCTCTTCGGCCTGCGGGTAGACCTCGTCCTCCCGCTCGGTGCGGACCATATTGATCGCGGCGTCTGCCAGATCCCGCACCATGGACTCCGCGTCGCGACCGACGTAGCCCACTTCGGTGAACTTGGACGCTTCGACCTTGATGAACGGCGCACCGGCGAGACGTGCCAGCCGCCGAGCGACCTCGGTTTTTCCAACGCCGGTCGGCCCGATGAGAATGATGTTGTATGGCATGATCTCATCGCGGATCTCATCCGGCGCCTGCGCCCTACGCCAGCGGTTGCGCACCGCGATGGCGACGGCCTTCTTGGCCGCCTCCTGGCCTACGATGTAGCGATCCAGCTCCGCGACGATCTGTCGCGGCGGCAGCTCCTCGAGCCACGGGAGCGGCTGCTGCTCAGCTGGCTGGGTCGGTTCGGACTGGATGACGGGCTTGGTCATAAAGAGAAGCGTAAACAGGGAACAGTGAACAGTGAACGGGGGGCCACTTTACGAACGGAGCCCCCTGTTCACCGTTTACCGTTCACCGTTCACCGTTCACGCCGTCGGCAGTTCCAGAATGGTCACATTCCGATTGGTAAACACACAAATGTCCGCCGCGATATCGAGCGCGCGCTGCACGATCTCGCGGGCGCTCAGTTTGGAATCGGGAAGCAGCGCCCGAGCCGCCGCCAGTGCGTAGTTCCCGCCCGAACCGACCGCCAGAACGCCGTCGTCCGGCTCGATGAGCTCACCCGAGCCGCTGAGCAGGTAGCTGTGCTCGAGATCGGCAACGACCAGCAGCGCCTCGAGCCGCCGAAGCACTCGATCACTGCGCCAGTCTTTCGCCAGCTCCACGGCCGCCCGCGGCAGGTTGCCGGGAAAGCGGTCCAACTTCTCCTCGAATTTCTCGTAGAGAGTAAGCGCATCAGCCACGGATCCGGCGAACCCGGCCAGGACCTTGCCGCCCTTCAGCGTGCGAACCTTGACGGACTTCGCCTTCATGACCGTCTCGCCGATGGTGACCTGCCCGTCCCCGCCGAGGGCAAGGCGGCCGTCTTTCCTCACAGCGAGAATCGTCGTGCCGTGGTAAGTCATGGAACCTCGGAAAAGCGTGAACGGTAAACGGTGAACGGGGACTTCTAAGAGCGGCGAGCGGGGCTGCCCGCGCGAGACCGCTCCGAACGACTGAGTCCGTTCACCGTTCACGCAGTTTCATGCCCTGGGATGGGCCTTGTGATACACCTGCTTGAGCCGTTCCACGCTGGTATGTGTGTAGATCTGCGTGGTGCTGAGGGAGGCATGTCCAAGCAGTTCCTGCACCGCTCTCAGATCGGCTCCAGCGTTTAATAAATGGGTGGCGAAGGTGTGTCGCAGCGAATGGACCCGCAGCTCGTCGCCACCAACAGCATCAAAAAGTCGGTGCATTAGACGCTGAATGCTGCGTGGAGGCAATCGTCGGCCGCGCACGCTCACGAACATGGCCCTTCGGTCTCCTCCTCGCTGCGCCATGATCTCATGCCGGACCCGAAGATACTTCCGCAGGGCCGACACCGCTCGCGAACCGACCGGCACCAGGCGCTCTTTCCGCCCCTTCCCTCGCACCTTCGCCTGATCCGACAACAAATCGACATCGGCCAGGCTCAATCCCGCGAGCTCCGAGAGCCGCATTCCTGTCGAATAGAAAAGCTCGAGCATTGCCAGGTCGCGCAACGCCAAAAATTCGCCGCTCTCGGCACGCTGCTCCGCCCAGGTGAACAGCGCCTCGGTCCTGGAGAGATCCAGATGGGTCGGCAGGCGCTTGTCCAGCTTGGGAACCCGAACCGAGCGCGCGGCCCCGCCCTTGAGATCGTGGTGAGTCTGGAGATACCGGTAGAGGCTTCGCACCGCCGAGAGCGCCCGCGCCGCTGACCGCTTCGATAGCCCACGTCGTTGAAGTTCTCCCAGAAAGCCGCGGAAGCCGGCCCGATCGACCGTACCCCAAGCCCAGCGCCCGGCGTAGTGGCGATCGCAAAAATCGGTAAAAGCCGCGAGGTCGCGGGTGTAGGCCTTGACCGTGTGTGGCGATTGATCCCTTTCCTTCTCCAGGTGGAGCAGGAATTCGGTAATGTCGGCGCTGCGGGAGCCCGCGCGCGCCGCTCCATTCGTTTCTGCTCGTACGCTTCGCTTGCGTGGCTGGGTCACAACGTCGCCGACCAGGCATCGAAGTCTGCCAACGCACGCTCCACCAGCATCTCTTTCTTGCGCTCCTTGCCCAGTCTGCCGCCCTTCGCGTCATGCGCCGATCCCGCGAGCGGCTCGAGCAGGCCGAAGTTGGCGTTCATCGGCTGAAAGTGCTTGGGGTCTGCGTCGCGGAGGTAGCGATACAGCCCGCCGAGCATGGTAGTCGGCGGGGGCACTGCCGCTGCCGTTCCTTGCAGCCGCCGAGCCAGATTGATTCCGGCAAGCAACCCGGTGCCCAGCGACTCGCTATAGCCCTCGACGCCGGTCATCTGTCCGGCGAGGAAGACCATCTCGTCATCCTTGAGCGTAAGTGCTGGAGTCAAACTGGCGGGGCTGTTCACGTATGAATTGCGATGAATGCTGCCGAACCTGAGATACTCCGCGGCACCCAGCCCCGGAATAGAAGAGAACACCCGTTGCTGCTCGGGAATCCGGAGCCGGGTTTGGAAGCCGACCAGGTTCCACATCTGTCCCGCGCGATCCTCCCGCCGGAGCTGGACCACGGCATGAGGGTCGCGTCCCGTGCGCGGATCCGGCAACCCCACCGGCTTGAGCGGTCCGAATCGTAGCGTTTCCGGACCCCGGCGTGCCATTTCCTCGATCGGGAGACAGCCTTCGAAATAGGGAACCTGATCGAAGTCGTGCGCCTGAAACTGATCCGCCGCGATCAATGCCTCGACGAAAGAGCCATAGGTCGGCTGGTTCATCGGCGCGTTGAGATAGTCGTCACCGCTGCCCTTTCCGTAGCGGGATAGTGCATACAACTCAGCCTTGTTCAGTGAATCGTCCGCGACTACGGGAGCAATGGCGTCGTAGAATGCGAGCGAGCCCGTCCCAAGGCGATCGACCAGGACTCGCGCAAGCCGTTCCGAGGTAAGCGGGCCGGTCGCAATGACGGCGGGTGAGGGAATCGTGTCGACTTCCTCCCGTGCCAGCGTAATCCGGGGGTGCATCGCGACCCGTTCATGTACCGACTGGGAAAAGACCTCGCGGTCCACCGCCAACGCCGCGCCGCCCGGGATGCGCGCGGCATCCGCACAGCAAAGCAGCAGGCTCCCCAGGCGACGCAGTTCCGCCTTGAGGAGCCCGTGTGCATTCACCAGCTCGACCGACTTGAATGTGTTGCTGCAGACGAGCTCGGCCAGGCGGTCGGTACGGTGAGCCGGGGTCGGCACCACCGGCCGCATCTCGCAGAGACTCACATCTACGCCGCGCTCGGCCAGGGCCCAGGCTGCTTCGCAGCCGGCGAGCCCGCCGCCGACGACGGTCGCCTTCACGTCAGCGCCATCTCCTCCGGCTCGACGGTGACCATGCGGTGCCCGCACTTGAGGCAGGTTTTCGACTCACCCTCGGCCTTGCTGATTTTCCGTTCCAGCCCGATCCACCCGCAGCTGGGGCATTCCTCAGCCACCGGCCGGTTCCAGGTCGAGAAGTCGCAGTCCGGATACCGAATGCAGCCCCAGAACGATTTGCCCCGCTTGGTGCGCCGTTCCGCCAGCTCACCTTCCAGGCACTTGGGGCACTTGATCCCAAGAGAGATCGAGCGGCGCCCCTTGCACTCGGGATAGCGCGTACAGGCCAGAAACTCGCCGAAGCGGCCGGTCCTGATCACCATCGGAGCGCCGCAAAGCTGGCATTTCTCGTCTGTCGGCCGATCGGGGACCTTGTCCTTCTTGAGCGACTTGGCGTAGTCGCAGGTCTCCTTGTAATTGACGCAGGCGAGATAGGGCCCGAACCGTCCGGTCCGAAGCTCGATCCTTGATCCGCACTTGGGGCATCGTTCGGCGGCCAGCTTCTCGGGCGACAGCCCATGAGCGTCGGCCACCAATGCGTTGATGTCCACTGCTTCGAGTGCCCGAATGAACGGACCGTAGAAATCCTGAAGCACCCGTTGCCAGCCCAGCTCGCCTTCTTCGATCTTGTCCAGCTCCTCCTCCATCTCCGCAGTGAAGCCAACGTTGAAGATGTCGGGGAACTTGCTGACCATAACCTGCTCGACAGTCTCGCCTAGCGGAGTGGGGAAGAACCGGCGGCTCTCGAGCCGCGCGTACTCCCGGGCCGTCAGCGTCGAGATGATGGCGCTGTAGGTGGACGGACGCCCAATTCCCAGGCGCTCCAGCTCCTTCACCAGGCTGGCCTCGGAGAACCGCGGCGGCGGCTCCGTGAAGTGCTGGTTCGGTATGATCTGCCGGACTTCCACCCGATCGCCTTCTTCGAGCGGCGGGATCGGGGCGAGCTCATCGATGGTCTTCGCTTCGCCGGCCTCGTGCCCTTCCATATAGACCGTGTGGTACCCGTCGAAGACCATGACCGATCCGGTGGCCCGAAACAGGTACTTACCGAGGTCGAAGTCGACCACCGTCACATCGTAGACGGCGGGCATCATTTGAGAGGCGACAAAGCGCTGCCAGATGAGCTGATACAGCCTGAATTGATCCGCTTCCAGATAGCGCTGGACATCTTCCGGCCGAAGGCTCACGTCGGTCGGACGAATTGCCTCGTGAGCTTCCTGGGCCCGGACAGCTTTCTTGGTCGAGTAGGCGTTCGGGGCGTCCGGGAGGTAATCCTTTGCGTAATTCTTCTTAATGAACGCACGGACCGAGGAAATGGCCGTGTCCGAGACACGCACCGAGTCGGTTCGCATGTACGTAATAAGGCCGATCGGCCCTTCCTCTCCGACATCCACGCCTTCGTAGAGATCCTGCGCGGCGCGCATCGTGCGGCGGGAGGAGAAGCCCAGGCGCTTAGCGGCTTCCTGCTGTAGAGTGCTGGTCGTGAAGGGCGCGGCGGGGCGCTTCCGGCGTTGTTTCCGCTCCACCCGGCTGACGACGAACGGCAGTCCGCGGACCGTCTCCACGACGGCCTTTGCCTCGGCCTCCGAATGCAGCTGAGGCTTGTGGCCATCCACTTTGTGAAGGGACGCCTCGAAGCTTTGGCCGTCCTTGGCGCACTCCGCCTCGATTGTCCAATACTCCTGGGGCCTGAACGCGCGGATCTCGCGTTCGCGCTCGACGATGAGCCGGAGAGCCACGGTCTGCACCCGGCCGGCTGAGAGACCCGTCTTGATGGCCCTCCACAGGAGCGGACTCGCCTTGTATCCCACGAGCCGGTCGAGAATGCGCCGGGCCTGCTGAGCATTCACCTTCTGCTCGTCGATGTCTCCCGGGTTCTGCATTGCTTCCCTGATCGCGTCCTTGGTGATCTCATGGAACAGCACGCGATGAGTAGGCACGGCGCGATCCAGCTGACTTGCAACGTGCCATGCGATCGCCTCACCCTCACGATCAGGGTCGGTGGCGAGATAGACCTCGCTCGCACCCTTGGCTGCCTTCTTAATGTCGCTGAGCGTCTGGTTCTTGCCCTTGATGATCACGTACTCGGGCGTGAACCGGCCTTTGTCGATTTCGACGCCAAGCTTTTTCGTGGGCAGATCGCGGACGTGCCCGATCGTCGCCCTCACGGCGTAGCCGTTCCCGAGGTACCTGCCGATCGTCTTGGCCTTGGTGGGAGATTCGACGATGACGAGGGCGTCGCCCGCCCGACGTGAGGATCGTTTCCCAGCGCCGTTGCCGCTGCTCTTGGCAACCTTTGGGCGCGCCTTCCGCGCCTTGGCGGCGGTCGGTTTGGATGCTGGTTTTGCTCTGGTGGTCTTGCTCGTCGCCATACGCTTCAGGGTACCGATTCCTTTCATCCCCGGGTCAACCGGGGCCCGGTTAAGAAACCCGCACGGTTCCCGGATCGCAAGGACGAGCTTCTCAACGCTTGATGTTTCAGTGAGTTACAGCCAACCGGCCTGCTGGCGAGCAACCTGAGCCACCTCGGCGGCAACCGCGTCAACTGCCTTATTGTCGGTAATGACCGAGTGCTCGGCCTTGTTGTAGTAGGGCTCTCGCTCTTCCAGCAATGTGCGCATCCGGGCCACGGGATCTTCCGCGGTGAGGAGCGGCCGGACCTCTCCCTGCTCTGCCCGCTTGGCGGCCGTGCCCGGCTGACACTTGAGATAGACGATACAGCTCGCTTCGCGCACGGCGTCCATCTCGCCTGCCTGGGCGGCCCAGCCTCCGCCCGGTACCAGCACAACCGGCTCCGCCGCGCAGGCGGCACGCACGGCATCGCGCTCCATCCGGCGGAACTCAGCCTCGCCGACCTTCCCGAAGATCTGTGCGATGGGCATGCCCATCTGCCGGATCAGGAGATTGTCCACGTCGATCAGCGGCGCCTCGAGGAGCTCCGCAACCATCCGGCCGATGGTGCTCTTGCCGGATCCCGGCAAACCGATCAGAAGCAGATGCTTTCGATTCACCTGGGCTCCGCCCCTTCGGTCCTCAGTTGTGTCCAGCGGGCACCCAAGGCTGCGACATAGGCTTTGAAGTTCCGCTTCATCTCGCCCAGACTATCGCCTCCGAACTTTTCCAGCATCGCATCGGCCAACACCAGCGCCACAAGCGCTTCGGCGATCACACCCATGGCCGGGACGGCCGTGACATCAGACCGCTCGCTCTGCGCGTTGGCGGCCTCGCCTGTCACCAGATCGACCGTCGGCAGAGGCGTCATCAGGGTGGAGATCGGTTTCATTGCCGCGCGAATGACCACCGCCTCTCCCGTGGTCATTCCACCTTCAATGCCGCCCGCATTGTTGCTGCGCCGGGAGAATCCCGCGCGCGGCCCGCCGGGATGCGGCGGCATCGCACGCGCAGAGGCACTCGGCTGACCCTCCGCATCGATAGGATCGTGCACCGCGGACCCCAGTTGCCGGGCTGCTTCGAAGCCGAGGCCGATCTCGACCCCTTTGACCGCGGGGATCGACATCAGCATACCCGCGAGCCGTCCGTCGAGCTTGCGATCCCAGCTCACATGACTCCCCAGCCCGACGACCAAACCCCGGGCTACGACCTCGATTTCGCCACCCAGCGTGTCGCCGTCCTTCTTGGCTGCATCGATGCGGGCGATGATTTCCGCTTCGACTGCCGGATCGAGCACCCGAATTTCGGACCGGTCCGCCGCGTCGTTGAGAGGCCGCGGCAGCTCGGCCGGCAGCGTCGCGCGCACGCCTCCCAGTGACACTACGTGACTGCCGATGTCGACGCCGAACTCGTCCAGCAGTCTGCGAGCCAGTGCGCCCGCCGCGACCCGAGCTACCGTCTCGCGCGCACTCGCGCGCTCGAGGATGTCCCGGGCGTCGAGTCGGTCGTACTTGAGCACGCCGGCGAGATCCGCATGCCCCGGTCGAGGACGAGTCACCCGGCGCCTCCGCAGGTCACCCGGAGCGCCCTCTGCGGCCATCACGTCTGCCCAGTTCTCCCAATCCCGGTTCCGGACGAGCATCGCGACCGGCGTACCCAGCGTCTCCCCGCTTCGCACACCGGAGAGGAATTCCACCTGGTCGCGCTCGATCTTCATCCGGGCGCCGCGGCCATACCCCATCATCCGCCGGGCCAGATCGCGGTCCACCCATTCTGCTGTCACCGGCAAGCCGGCCGGCAGCCCTTCGACAACGGCGACGAGGGCCTTCCCGTGCGATTCGCCGGCGGTAACAAACCGGAGGTGCAGACAAACTCCTGTCAGGTGAACGGTGAACAGTGAACGGTAAACGGGCCGCCCCGCTACCCCCCGTTCACCGTTCACTGTTCACCGTTCACGGTTTTTAAGCAATCGAGCCCGACACGCTGGTCGGGCTCGATTCTACTCATCCGGGCAGCGCCCGGCCAAGAGCCTGCTAGTTCAAGCTGCCGTTGTCATCGACCACCCGTGGCGTCACCAGGATCATGAGATCGCGACGGCGCTCCGAGCGCTCGGTCGTACTGAAGAGCCCTCCCACCAGCGGCAGCTGCGACAGCAGCGGTATGCCCGACCGGGTCCGGTTGACCTCGGTGATCGTCAGACCGCCGATAACCGCGGTCTCGCCGTCGTTCACGAGCATCTGGTTCTCGGTCGTCTGCTTCGTGAAGTTGAAACCGAACTGGGAAGCCGGCAGCGTCTGCACCGCGGACCGCTCGGTGCGCATCGTCATCAGGATCTGACCGCTGTTGGTCACGTGGGGCGTGACGGTGAGGCGGATACCGGTCTCCTTGAACTGGGTCTGCTGCACGGCGACTGCGGAGCCCTGGGCCGGCGGCGCACCAGGCACCGGAGTTTCCTCACCG
Organism: Gemmatimonadota bacterium; assembly: GCA_046733215.1. Taxonomy (GTDB): domain Bacteria; phylum Gemmatimonadota; class Gemmatimonadetes; order Gemmatimonadales; family GWC2-71-9; genus DASQPE01. The sequence goes on along the minus strand of JBKPOS010000052.1, from coordinate 6,211 downwards.
ACCAGGATGTCGGCCTTCCGGTTATCCAGTGTGCTGATAGTCGGCTCGGCCTGGATGTCGGCGAGCTGTTGCTGCTGCAGCGCGCTCAGGAACGCCGTCAGGGTGTTGCCGCCAAGGATGGTCGAGAAGACCAGGCTGAGCGCGGCATCCTGGACTCGGCCGTTGGCGTTGCCGATAGCGGACAGCGTGTTGCCGCCCAGATCGACGAAGCCGAAGGCATTCTCACCCGACGGCGAGGGGAACGGCGTGCCGCCCGGTGGAATCGGATGGGTGACGATGGTCTGGTACGCCTGATTGGGCGCGCTCAGATCGTACCGCAGACCGAGGCGCTCGAGGTCGGTCCGATCGACGAACACGATCTTGGCCTTGATCAGGATCTGCGGGGTCTTGCGATCGAGATTCGCCACGAAGCGGGTGACATCGTCCACCCGGCTCCGGGTATCCGTCACGATGAGGCTGCTGGACGCCGAGTCGGCGATCACGCGACCGCGGCCCTTGGTGAGCAGGGTCTCGACCGACTTGGTGATCTGCGCCAGCGGGGTGTAGTTGATCGGGACCTGACGCGACTCCAGCGGCTCGAGCGAGTCGAGCGCGGCCAGCGCCGCCGGGGCATCAACCCGAACGATCCCGCCGGCCATTTCGGTAGCAGAGAGCCCCTGCGTCGCCAGGATCGCCTGGAACGCCTGATCCCACGGCTGATTCTTGATCTCGGCCGAAACGTCGCCTTTGATGTCCTTGCCCAGGATGATGGTGCGGCCGCTGAAGGCGGCGAAGCCCGCGACCACGTCGGCGATGCTCGCGTGATCCCAGGTGACCGTGATGCGCGGCTGCTCGGTGCGGAAGAGCGACGTCCGCCCGGCCATCTGAGAGACTTTGACTTCGGGCTCGCGAGCCGGAGCTGCTGCCGCAACCGCGGTGGCATCGCGAACGGGCTCGTCGGCAGCAGTCGCAACCGCAGGCGCCGGCGCCGAGGCCGACGACCACGCGGCGAACCCCTGCTCCGTCCCGAAGGTCACCCGGACTTCGGCATCGGTATGGGCAACCTTGTAGTCCTTCACACCCTGCAAGTCCAGCACGATGCGAACGACATCGGGCCGGAATTGGGAGTAGCGCAGATTGACTACTCCACCCCGATTCACGCCGTCGTACAGCGCGGTCTGCGCGGACAGCTTCGCGCCCACGACGTCCACGACCAGACGGTCGGGCGCGTTGAGCATGAAGTCGCGGACCTGAACGGCGCCGCGCACATTGATGACGACGTCAGCCTTGCCCGGTGCGGGGAGGACGCTGACACCCGTCACCTCCCCGCTCGCAGGGCCGTCCTCGGCGAGCGCCGGGGAAACCGGCCCGAGTAGCGCGGCGGCTAGCAGCAAACGGTGTAGTCGCGTCATTGGTCAACGTCCTCCTGCTTCCTGAGCGAGAGAGTTTCCTGCCGTGTGTAACCGAAGTCCTCGATCGTGAACACCACATCCTTGGAGCGGATCTGGGAAACCCGGAGCCGCCCGAGCTGCTCACCCTGTTTCAGCTTGTAGCGCTTGAGCGTGCTCTTGTCCCGGAGCACAGCGATGCTGTTTCCGGTGTATCGGAGGTCCTCGTAGATCCCCACCAGCTGAAGGTCGGCCAGCTCGGGGCCGACGTGCGCGCTCTTGATGAGAGAGGCGAAGGGGTCGCGTGAGGCGCCGCCGTAGGCGAAGGTCTCGCGATACACCGCCGACTCGGTCGGGTCCGCAGGGGTCACCGCGGCGGAATCACGCGATACGGTTGCCAAGGCGAGCTTCTGCGTGCTGTCGCCGCGACTCGGGGCAGCAGCGACCTGCACCCCCGCTTTCTGTGCGGCAGCGACTCCAGTAAGGCCGAGCGAAGCGACGACGGCGAGCATCGTACAGAGTTTAGGTGCCACTGCTCTCTCCTTCCGGTGCGCCCGCGCCGGACTTGACGAAGGTGCGGATCTGCAGCTTGGCCTCGAGCAGCGCGCCCGAGGTGTCGCCCAGCGCCTTCGCTGCTTGCTGGTTGGCCACGCCCAACGAGACTTCCTGCGGAACGATGATCCGCTGCAGGCTGGCGACATCGGCAAGCCACTCCCCGATCTGGTCATAGTGGCCGATCACGGAGAGCTGATACTTGTAGGTGTCGAAAGGCGCCGGACCGTTTTCGACCGGCTGCGGCACGACCTGCGACAGAGTCACCCCGCGGATTTTGCTCCGGGTCGAGATGTCGTCCAGCAGGTTGGGCACCTCGTTCCGATCGGGCACCAGGCGACGAAGCAGAGCCAGGCTCGACCGATAGGTCTCGAGCTTCTTCCGCAGGTCCTCGACGGTTCCCTTGGCCAGCTCTTTCTTGGCCTTGTCGGTCTCGGTCTCGAGCTTCGTGATCGTATCCCGGATCGCCACCACGCGTTCCTTCTGAGCTACGAGACCCGAAATGCCGGCGATCTCGAGACCCGCATACGCGATGTAGCCCACGATGGCTGCAATCACGATCAGAAAGAGAGGAGTTGCCTTGGAGGACATGAGCTACCTCACCGACTGACTGAGCGGGACGGTCCGGATGTAGGCCGAGTCGGCCTGCTTGAACCGGGCCCTGATGGTGAACGCCGTGACCGCGCGCTCATGCTCTACGATCGTTTGCGCCGAGACCGGGGTGACTTCGCTGATCCACGGCGAGGCCTCGAGATTCCGGAGGAAGCGCGTGTACGCCTGGATGTCTACCGTGCGCCCGTCCAGCTGGAACATGAGTCCGGGCCGCGCAGTGGTATCGACTGCCGCCTTCTTCTTCGCATCCTTGGCCTGACCCGGAGGCGGAGGCGGAGGCGCCGGCGTCGAGGCGGGCGCCACGTTGACCAACCAGGTGTACGCCGGCAGCGCCCGGGTCACTTCATCCAGGACGTGGGGCCATACGTACCGGTCGCCATCCACGCTTTGAATTGTGGTGATCTGGGAAACCAGCGAGTCGCGGATCTGCTCCTGCTTGTGCTTCTGCTCGAGAAACGTCTTGAATCGCTTGTTCTCGGCCCGAGCCTGTTCGAGATGGGGCTCGAGTGCGCGGAGCTGCGTCGCATTGCTCAGCCAGGTGAAGCCGAGCCAGCCGCCTACGCCGACCCAGGCCACCACGGCGACGAGCAGCGCCGGATCCTTGACCTTGGCACCGAACGCCTTCGCGTTGGCGAGCACTCCGGCAAACGGGGAGCCCGCGCGCTTGCGCTTGAGACCGGGCCGGAGATTGACGGTGATCATCATGAGGCGACGCGTCCGTTGAAGGTGGTCACGCGGCCGAGCGGAGCGCGAGGCCGATCGGGAGCATGAGCAGCGGCGCGACCTCGTCCACGTTCATCGTGCTGAAGACGCCGTCGGCAACCTGGATCCGCTCCAGAGGATTGGCGGTCTGCACCGGCAGACGGAGGCGCTCACCGAGCACCTTGTTGAGCTGCGGGATCCGCGAGCCACCACCGGTGGTGTACAGCCGCGACAAACCGCCGGCCGACCTGCTGGCGCTCTGGAGAAATGCCGCCGCCCGCTCGATCCCGACAGCCAGCTCCTCCCCGCGGGACTCGAGGAACGGTTGGAGCACATCGCTCGGCGCTTGGCCTTGCAGGATCCGGTCGGCATCATCCGCCGAAACGCCCCGCTCCCGCTGGAGATCCTCGCGGAACCGGCGAGTACCGATCGAGATGTCCCGGGTAAGCACCGGGACGCCGTCGTCCAGGATGTTGATGTTGGTGGTCTCGTTGCCGATGTTCAGCAGGCCTACCACACCGCGCATTGCCTCGGGATAGTTCACTTCGAAAGCGTTGTGCAGCGCGAACGCATCCACGTCGATAGTGCTTGGTTCGAGACCAACCTCGGCCAGAAGCGCGAGCTTGGTCTCGATGAGCTCTCGCTTGGCGGCGACCAGCAGTACCGTCATCTGGATTCCCTCGGCCTCGGGATCCAGGATCTGGAAGTCGAGCTCGACGTTGTCCATGTCGAAAGGCACGTGCTGCTCGGCCTCCCAACGGATGACCTCGCGCGCCTCCGCTTCCTTCATGCGGTCCATCGAGATCTTCTTGATGATCACGTCGCGGCCGCCGACGGCCGTGACGACTTGCTTCGCCTTGACACCGGCAGTCGCGAGGAGGCCCTTGATGGCGTCCGCCACGAGCGCGGGATCCATGACCTCGCCCTCGACGATTGCATCGCTCACCACCGAGGCGAAGGCGACGTTCGTGAGGACGGGCTCGCCGGAGCGATGTGATACGGCGACGAGCTTGATAAGCCCGCTGCCGATATCCAGGCCCACGGTGGTCGAGTTGCGACCAAACAGTGCCATAGGTGCCCGATTGGTTTTGAGGTTGAAAAGCAACGCCTACCACTGCGCTACTGCATTGTCGATCAGAAGACGCGCCCCGTCCGACACATTCAAACGCAGACCACATCACTTCCGAGTGGGCGCTGGCTTGCACGGGGGGTGCAACCCGTGTGCCGAGGGTGGCTTCAGTAGCTAACCCGCTGAGGGTTATTAGGTTAGGGCCACAACCCTGGGTTACACAGAAGAGGGGGCCTCAAGGGCCCCCTCCTCTTTCGCAATCCCGCTCTCGGTATGCACGGTCGAGCCCGCCGGACCTCCTCAGTACAGCTGGGTCCAGGCGCGGGTGCTGGCCGGCCGAAGGTATGCAACTCCGTTCAGCGCCCGGCTGATAGCGCAAGTTGAGTAGGTGATTTCGGTGTTACCCGAAATCGTGTTGTCGTCCACTGTGGCGCCGTTCTGGGCGATCACCGACCCGAATACCTTAGCGCCGGTACCGGTGATCTTGAAGCTCCCCTTCACCAGAATTAGACCATACCACTCGAAGCCACCGGTCAGCTCGAGATCGCCGTCCGCCAGCAGGACACCCTGGCCGTATACCCCGGTGATCTTGAACGGGTTCCCGACGCTCGACGTGCCGAGGACGATCGGGAAATAACTCTGGCACTGCGTGACAGTCGTCTTTGGCTCGCCCCAGTTCCGGTTATCGGAGTAGTCACACTTAGTCTGGCCATTGATCACGACAGTCGAGGGCTGGCGCTGGGTGTACGTGCCCGGGCCATAGGTCAGCGTGGCAGCGGCCCGGAACTGGTCATAGGCCCCGCCCGTGCCGAAGATCGTGTTCATCAATGGATTCACAGTCGGGTCGTTCGCAATCGCTGAGCCTTCGCCAGCATTGGCATTCATGCCGGTGACGCCCAGAACGTTGTCGCGGTCACCGTTGGTCATACCTGTGCCAGTCGCGCTCCGGACTGCGTAGACCTGCGGCGGCACGGGGGTACCCGGGCACCCAGTGGAGACCGGGGGGTTGGTATTGTTTCCATTGATTTCGAACGAGTTGCCGTTGAACGTGACGGGTGACGAAACGATCAGCGGCGCGGTCGCCGGCGTGTTTGTCACGGCCGCCTTCACCACCTCCGCGAGAGTCGCGGTGGCGCCGTTCGAGGTGCCGACCGACTTGATCAGCCAGGTGCTCGAGTTGACCGGAAACACCCACACAGTGTAGGACGTGCTGGTGCTCCAGCCGCTGGGCGTGACGTTGCTGGCGTAGGCACTGCTGTCCGCAACGCCGTAGATGTAGTCCTCACCCTTGATGTTGGCGACGGCGTCCTCGAGACCCCCCTCCGCCGCCTGCTGGGCTGCCGCGGCGACGATCACGTTCTGCGCCGACCGCTGCTCGACCGTGCTGACGAAGAAGGTGCCCGCCACGATCGCGCCGATGACGACCAGCGCCACCACAGCCACGACCAGGGCGATACCGCGCTCGTTGCGCAAACTCGGGGTACGCATCTGAACTCCTTTATGGGCGCTCATCGAAGCGTGTTCCGCAGCGCCACGAGGGTGACTAGGCTGTCGACCTGATTCTGCAATGCACCGGTAGGACCGGACGAAATGGCGCGGTCGCTCTGTGCGACGATCGAGATCCGCATGGTGCGAACCTGTGCGATCGTGGTCGTGGCGGTGCCGGTGGAATCGAGATATCCGAAGCTCGAGCTGGACGTCAGCGGCCCAAGAATAGGTTGCACGGTTCCAGTGGGCGACAGTGAGTAGCTACCCAGCCAGGTCCGGCCGCCACTCGAGTAGAACTTGTACACCACCGGCTCGAAGACCCGGACCGACGATCCCACCGTGAAGCTGTCGCTGGGCCACGAGCCGCCCGAGGCCCAGGGAATGTTGTTCACGGACAGGTTAAGGCCCGCGTGGCTGTTCC
>JBKPOS010000051.1:0-17371 GCA_046733215.1 Gemmatimonadota bacterium | reverse complement strand
GGAAGGCGTGAAAGGGAAACGGGTCGAGCCGAGAAGGTCCTTCGGTGGCGCATCTCGGAAGGTAATAGACGGGACACCGCCAGTCAAAATGCGTGCCGTAAAAAGCTGTCGGCTATCGGCTATCGGCTATCAGCTTGACGGGCAGGGAGTTGCGGGTTACTACGCGGGCTCGACGGGGGTCACTGCCGCGAGCTCGAGAAAGTTAGCGAGGAGGGTTTTTCCCTGTTCTGTCGCAATGGATTCGGGATGGAACTGAACGCCGAAAATGGAGTATTCACGGTGCCGCAGGGCCATGATCTCCTGTCCGGCCGGCCGATCGGCCGACCAACCGGTCACCTCGAGCTCCGCCGGTAGGTCCCTCGGGGAGACCACCAGGGAGTGGTATCGCATCGCCCGCAGGGGGGATGGCAGACCCGCAAAGATCCCCCGGCCGTCGTGTACTATGTCAGTGGTCTTCCCGTGCATGATCCGGTCGGCACGGACGACTACCCCACCAAAGGCCTCGCCTATGGCTTGATGGCCTAGACAGACGCCCAGGATCGGGATCCGGCCCGCCGCCGCTCGAATCAGGGCCACTGAAATGCCGGCTTCCCTGGGAGTGCACGGTCCGGGCGACACGATGATCGCGTCCGGTTCAAGTGCCAGCGCCTGGGCCGGCGTAAGAGTGTCGTTGCGGTATACCACCGGATCCGCACCGAGCTCGCCGGCGTACTGGACCAGGTTGTAGGTGAAGCTGTCGTAGTTGTCGAGGACCAGAAGCATTGGTGAGGTCAGCGGTGTTCCCGGGCCGCGCGGACCGAGTCGCGCATGCGGAGCGCCCGCTCCCGGACCGAGTCGGCTTGGCGGAGCGCGGCGTCGCGGATGGAATCGGCGCGGAGCTCGTGTACTCGCGCGATGGAATCACCCATGCGGGCCGCCGCCTCACCTATCGAGTCGCCCATCCGCTCGGCGGCCTCGGCAATGGAATCGGCCGCAACGTCAGCGTGGACGTCCACGCCGTGCATCATCTCGTTGCGAAGGCGATGGGCTACGTCCTTGGGAACGTAAAGCGCCAGATTGAGCCCGCCGGGCTCGAACCCGACATCCCCGAACCGCTCGGCTCCATGAGCCGCTGCCGAGTCGCCTTTGACGCAGACGAAATCGGCGTCCGAAAACTCGGCACCGGTCTTCTTGGCGGGCTTGAAATGGGCCAGCAGATCACACCCGGCCAGACGGGCTGCGCCGGTGGAATCGGCCAACTTCACCCCCAGCCTGACCCCGGTGATCTGTTTGGGTGACTTGCGGATCAGAACGGCATGGTCGAACGTCCCCAACCGGTCGCCGTCGAGCTGAAACGGAACGAAGGCGAGGGGAATGGTAATCGGCGCGCTGGAGTTGGCGATTGCGCTTACCCGGTTTTTGGTCGCAAGGAAGGCAGCGCGCAAGCCCATTCCCACGCCAAAGATGACGAATGCACCAAGTATGATCTTGAGCCAGTAATTCCGCATCGAGCGCCACGTGATCGAGGTCGAAGCCTTCTCAAAGCTGTACGGGGACCTTCGGGCAGTCCAGAGCCTTTCCTTCAGTGTTCGGGGCGGCGAGGTCGTCGGTCTGGTGGGCCCCAACGGGGCCGGGAAGACCACGACGCTACGCAGCATTGCAGGCATCGTGCGGCCGACCGAAGGGACCATTCGCGTTGCCGGACACGACCTTGCCCGCGAGCCGGTCGCCGCCAAGCGGGCGCTCGCATTCATTCCCGACGAGCCCCAGCTCTTCGACTACCTGACGGTCGAGGAGCATCTTCGTTTCATCGGCCGTTTGTACGGGGTCGCCGAGGCGCCTATTCGGATCCCCGGGTTACTGGAAGAATTGGAGCTCACCGACAAGCGGGCGGTCCTCCCGGGCGAGCTTTCACGAGGGATGCGGCAAAAGCTTGCGATAGCCTGCGGCCTGCTGCACGAGCCCCAGGCACTCCTTCTGGATGAGCCACTCACAGGGCTTGATCCGGTAGGGATACGAAAGATGCGAACCACCATCGCCCGGCGAGCCGAAGCCGGCTGCGCCGTCCTCCTGAGCTCCCACTTGCTGCACCTGGTCGAGGAGGTCTGCAGTCGCGTACTGGTCCTCGTGCGCGGCCAGATGGCGGCATTCGGAAGCATGAGCGACATCGTAGCCGATCATCCCGAGCTGGCCGGCCGGCCACTCGAGGACGTGTTTCTCCAGCTGATCGGGCGGACCGGCGCTCAATGATTGCAGGCGCGCTGACCTATCTCACCTGGCACACCGTAGTGAACCGACTCCGGGGACAGGTCGCGCGACTCCGGAACCCGCGCTATGCCATGGCCCTCTTGTTGGGCGTGGTATGGATCGGGATCGTCCTTTGGCAGCGGCCACCGGCGGGCAACCCATCGCACACTGCCGGACCCTGGGTCGAGGTGATCGCCGCGTTCAGCATCCTCCTTCTGATTGCGTGGTCCTGGCTCAGCAGCCCGGATGCCCGGGTGTTGATGTTTTCGCCCGCTGAGGTCACCCTGCTTTTCCCCGCCCCGCTGACCCGTCTCACGCTCCTGCACTACAAGCTCCTGAGAACTCAGCTCGTCATCCTGCTCAACGTCGTCATCTGGACCGCGATGGCCAGCCCGCACCAGACCGGACTGCCGGTGTGGCTCCGGGCGGCGAGCTTCTGGGTCGTTATCACCACGCTGGCACTCCACCGGCTGGCGGCGGCCATGGTGCGGAGCAGCGTGAGCGAACATGGTCGCTTTGGGCTCAGGCGCCGCGTGATCTCGCTTGGCCTTGCAACCGTCGCAGTCGTAGCGCTGAGCTTCGGACTCTCGGACGTGTGGCCGGGGCTCGTCGCCGGGGTGCGGAGCGGCGGGAGTAACCTCCGTGACGCGCTGGGTGCGGCCATCAACCATCCAGCGATTGCCGCGGTGCTCTGGCCCTTGAGAGCGTTAGTGCGTCCGCTCGGAGCAGCCAATCCGACCGATTGGATGACCGCGATGCTGCCGGCAGTTGGCATCCTGCTGATCCACTACCTCTGGGTCGTGCGGTCCGATATCGCGTTCGAGGAGGCCGCGACCGAGGCGTCGCTTGCGAAGGCGCGCCGCTCCGCAAGGCCGACCGCAGGTGCGCTGGTGATCCGAGCCGGCAGCAGGAATATGTCCCCGCCCCTTTTCCCTCTTTCTCCAACCGGCCGGCCCGGCACTGCGATTCTGTGGAAGAGCCTCGCGGCTGTGCTCCGGCGACGCAGGGCACTGCAAATCGCCTTGGTGCTCATCATTCTCGGCCCGATCGTCGCCACCGCGAGCCAAGGCCGCTGGTCCACGCTGGCGGAGTTTACCGGAACGCTCGCGCTCACATGGCTCGGCTTTCTAATTGTGGGAGGCCCGCAATGGGTGCGGAACGACTTGCGGGGAGATCTGCCCAAGGTGGACCTGCTCCGCAGTTACCCGCTTCGCGGACGCACCATTGTCGCAATGGAGGCGGGCGCGTCGGCGACTGTGCTGACACTGCTCGAGCTCGCGCTGGCGACGTTGGCCTTCTTCGCCTTCCTGAATATCGACGTTCCGGAGATCGGGCCTCAGGATCGGGGACTGCTGTTCATCGGAGGCGTGCTGCTGCTGCCGCCGCTCAACTTCATGGCGATGCTGCTTCAGAACGGAGCGGCCGTGCTCTTCCCGGGATGGGTTCGTGCCGGTGCGCCGGCCACTGGCGTGGAGGCGTTGGGTCAGCAGCTCTTGAGTGTCACCGCGTTGTGGCTGGTCATGGCGGTCACGTTGGTGGCACCGGCAGGTCTGGCCGCGATCACGTTCCGAGCGCTGAAGGTCGCCGCGGGACCGTGGGCGCTGGCACCCGCGTTTGGGGTCGGACTCGTCACCCTGGCGGTTGAAGCCTGGGTGCTGGCCCGCTGGCTTGGAGGGGTGTTCGAGCGGGCAGAGAGCTGATCCTCCTGGATTGCAAGACGACCGGCGACGGCGGTCTTGCCTCCCGTCACTGCAACCTGATACGCCTGCCCGCCTTGGGCCCACTGGTCCGCGTGGCCTTCTTGTTGCCCCATTTGCCTCGGTCTAAGAAGAAGGCCGGGTCGGTGCACCAGTCGCAGAGCTGGCTCAACAACTCCAGGCAGGCGACCATTGCCGCGATGCTGCTCATGGCGGGGGCAGTCGCGTGCCGGCGCGTCGCGGAGCCTCCGCGATCGGAGAGCCAGCAGTCCGGAGCAACACGAGAGCAGCCTGAACCAAAGCACCGGCAGCCCGCAAGAATGCTTGTATTCGCGGCGGGCCCGGCGCTCGCTGTAACTACCGACTCAGAGTCGTTGTCCGCACCCCCGGAGCCAACCGCCACCTATGGCTCGCTCCGGAAGGCGTGCACTGCTGTACGCGCAATCATGCACGCACGACTGGGCGTGGACGTGAGCTTGTCTGATTCAGTGGCTTACGAGAACGAGTTCGTGCAGGCACATCGTACCGGCTGCGAGTTGCGGGCAACGGGGAAGCTTTCCGTGCGGCCGGACACGGTAGGCAGCAGCAGCGTGGATGGCGATCTGGCAGCAGGGCTGGAAGCGGCGGGATGGGCCGACATCCCGAGGTACACCGCAGACGGCCCCGACGGAGGCTCCTTCGGAAGGCGCAGCCACGAAACAGTCTGTTTGTTCCGGTTCAGCTGGGATGGGGGCGACGACAGCGACTCGACCTATGTCCCTTCCGACGACTGGGAGGTCATTGGTCACTGCGGGAGGCGGGAAGCGGGCGATTCGGTGTAGCCGGCGTCAGGTAGTGGTCACCTCGTTCGCAGCCGACCACTCTCGTCCGTTCGACACTCCCAATACCTGGACCCCTTCCTCGGGCAGCGCTTCAGCAGCGCCAGTGACCGGCTGCTGATTGAGGGTGAAATAGAAGCAGGCACCATGCCCAGGCATCGACTGGGCCCAGATACTCCCTCCGTGCCGATGGATGATCCGACGCACCGTCGCGAGGCCGATGCCGGTGCCGGGGTACTCGCTGGCGAGGTGGAGGCGCTGGAAGGGACGGAACAGCTTGTCGGATTGGGCCATCTCGAAACCGGCCCCGTTGTCGCGCACAAAATACGTCGGCTGATCGGGACCGGGCGCGAGGCCGATCTCGATCACGGGCGCCGCGGTTCGCGACGTGAACTTCCACGCATTCGAGAGCAGGTTTTCGAGCGCAACCCTGAGCAGCGCGGTATCCGCTGTCACGTTGAGCCCCGGCCGCACCCGCACTTCAACCTGCCGATCCGGCTCGTCCTGTCTCAGGCGGTCCAGGATGGCCTGCGACATCGCACTCAGATCCAGGTCCCGGCAGCGCAGCTCCGCAATCGTGACGCGGGAAAGATGCAGCACGTCGTCGATCAGCTGGAGCATGTGAGTTGCGGACTCATGAATTCTCCCCAGATACTTTCCGCCTCGCTGATCCAATACCGAGGCCTGGGTCTCTCCTAATGCCTTGGCGAAGCTCTCGATCCGCCGAATCGGTGCCCTCAGGTCGTGAGAGATCGCGTAGCTGAAGCTCTCGAGCTCCCGGTTCTTGAACTCGAGATCACGCACCAGAGCCGCCCGCATCTCAGCTAGGCGTCGAGCTGCCTGCTCCTGTTCGCGGAGCAGGTCGGCCTGCTGGGCAAGTAGCGATCGCTGCTTGGCCAGCTCGACGAAGACCGACACTTTGGAGCGAACGAACTCGGGCACTACGGGCTTGAGGAGATAGTCCACCGCGCCGAGTGCGTAGCCCCGCACGGCCTCGGTCTGATACTGCGCGGCGGCTGTAAGAAAGATGATCGGCGTGTGCCGAGACCGTTCGCGCTCGCGAATGAGAGCCGCGGTCTCGAAGCCGTCCATCTCAGGCATGGCGACGTCGAGCAGAATGACCGCCGCATCATTGGTCAACAGCCACTTCAGAGCTTCGAGCCCCGAGCGTGCGGGAACCAGGTTTTGATCCAGCCGCTCGAGCATGGCTTCGAGCGCCACCAGGTTGGCCGGTTGATCGTCCACCAGGAGGATGTTGACCCGCTCGCTTGGCGGGACCACGGCCTGCTCTATCGGGATAGCCATACGCGCAGCAATGACAGCAGGTGATCGCGGTCCACCGGCTTCGGGATGTAGTCAGTAGCGCCGGCCTCGATGCACTTCTCACGGTCGCCCTTCATCGCCTTTGCAGTCACCGCGATAATAGGAAGCCCGCGGAAGTGAGGAATTTCGCGGATCGATCGAATGGTTTCGTAGCCGTCCATCTCGGGCATCATCACGTCCATCAGGACCGCTTCAATCCCGGGAGTTTCCTGCAGCCGCGCGATGCCCTCGCGCCCGCTCTCGGCGTAGAACACCTGCATTCGACTCTGCTCGAGGAATGTGGTGAGCGCGAAAATGTTGCGTACATCATCATCCACGATGAGCACGCGCCGTCCCGCAAGCACTGGATTGGCCTTGTGCAGACGCTCGAGCGTCTGCCTCTGCTGGTCGGGCATCGCCTCCGTCGCCCGATGGAGGAACAGTGCGGTCTCGTCCAGCAGCCGCTCCGGCGACCGAGCGTCCTTGACCACTACTGACTCTGCCAGGCGGCGCAGCTCCAACTCTTCCTTCTTCGTCATGTCCTTGCCGGTGTAGACAATCGTCGGCAGCTTGCGAAGACCAACCTCACTCTTGACCCGCTGCACCAGATCGAAACCGGTCATGTCCGGTAGCCCGAGATCGACCACCATGCAGTCGAAGCTGCCGTCGTGCAGCATCTCGAGTGCCTGGGCGCCGGTAGCCGCACCCTCGATCTCCACGTCGGGGCCTCCGATCAGCTCCCCGATGCTCCGCCGCTGCGCCTCGTCGTCTTCGACCACCAACAGACGCCGGGCCGGGCGATCGATGAAGGCGTGCAGGTGATCGAGCGCGCCGGACAGTGACTCCTTCGTAACCGGCTTGGTCAGGAAGTCGATGGCGCCGAACCTCAGGCCGCGCTGCCAGTCCTCGTCCACCGACATGACGTGAACCGGGACGTGACGCGTCGCCGGATCGTGCTTCAGTCGATCGAGCACAGTCCAGCCATCCGCGTCAGGAAGCCTGAGGTCTAGCGTGATCGCCGCGGGCAGGTACTCGCGGGCAAGCACGAGGGCCTTGTCCGCCCGATGGGTCACCAGGCCCTTGAAGCCGCGCTCTCGGGCCAAATCGAGGAGAATCTCCGCAAAATGCGGGTCGTCCTCGACGATGAGCAGGATTCGGTCTCCAGGTTGGATCGCCCCGCGGTCGTCATTCACCGCGCGCTCGACCACCGGCGCCAGCATCGTCCGGGACGAGGGCATGCCCGGCTTGAAGCCGTACTCGCCCGGCTGACTGAGCGCGTCTGGGATCTCGGGCGCGGCCGGCGTTTCTGCCGCAAGGCTCGGATAGGTGACGGGGAGGTACAGGGTGAAGCTGCTCCCCTCGCCCGGGGCGCTCTGAAGCCGGATCTCTCCGCCGAGAAGCCGGGTGATCTGGCGGCTGATGGAAAGACCGAGACCGGTGCCGCCGTACTTCCGGCTGGTGGTTCCGTCCCCCTGCTGGAATGCTTCGAAAATGGCCCCGTGCTTTTCCTTTGGAATGCCGATGCCGGTGTCGCTCACGGTAAAGGCCACAACCGTGGGCGCCGCGTTCAGGATGTCCTGCTCTGGATTCCAGCCGGACGTCGCCACGCTGGCGCGCAGCGTAACGTTGCCCCGCTCGGTGAACTTGAAAGCATTGGAGAGCAGGTTCTTGAGCACCTGCTGGAGGCGCTTGCTGTCGGTCTGCATGACCGGCGGCAGTGAAGCGTGCAGCTCGACATCGAACGTAAGGCTGCGAACGTCGGCCACCTGACGGAACGTGCTCTCCACAAACTTCCGGATCTCGACGAACGGCACCGGACTGATGTCGATCGCCATGGTCCCGGACTCGATCTTCGAGAGATCGAGGATGTCGTTGATGAGGTCCAGCAGGTCCGACCCGGAAGAGTGAATGGTCTGGGCAAATCCGACCTGCTTCAACGTGAGATTGCCTTCGGAGTTCTCAGTGAGGATCTGCGACAGAATCAGCAGGCTGTTGAGCGGCGTCCGCAGCTCGTGGGACATGCGGGCCAGGAACTCCGACTTGTACTTCGAAATGAGCGCCAGCTGCTCAGCCTTGTCCTCCAAGGCCACGCGGGCCTGCTCGATTTCCGAGTTCTTCTGCTCCAGCTCCGCCTTCTGGCTGGACAGGAGCTGCGCCTTGTCTTCCAGCTCCAGGTTGGTTTTCTGCAGCTCGTCCTGCTGTTTCTTGAGCAGCTCCTCGGACTGCTGGAGCGAGCGGGTCTGCTGCTCCAAACGCTTGTTGGTTTCCGTAAGGGCTTCCTGCTGCTCCTGCAGACCCTCGGTGAGCGCCTGCGACTGCTGGAGCAGACCCTCCGTGCGCATGTTCGCTTCGATTGTGTTGAGCACGATGCCGATGCTCTCGGCCAGCTGCTCGAGGAAGTTGAGGCGGATCTCATCGAAACGCTCGAGGCTCGCCAGCTCGAGCACCGCCTTGACCTCGCCTTCGAACAGCACCGGCAGCACGACCAGATCGCGTGGCGGAGCCTCGCCGAGTCCCGACTGCAACTTGAGATACTCGGGCGGCAGGTCGGTGAGGTGCAGCACGCGACGGTCGCCGGCGCACTGACCGATGAGCCCCTCACCCATCCGGAACCGGCGCGGTGTGAAACCGGAATCAGTGTGCGCGTAGCTTCCCAGCAAGTTGAGCGATTGTTCCTCTCCCGCGGTGTCCACTACATAGAAGAGACCCTGCTGTGCGTGCACCAGAGGTGCGAGGTCTGACAGGATGAGCCGGGAAACGGCGGCCAGGTCTCGCTGACCCTGCAGGGTTCGACTGAAGCGGGCGAGGTTGGTCTTGAGCCAGTCCTGCTCGGTGTTCTTCCGCGTCGTATCGCGGAGGTTGCGGATCATCTCGTTGATGCTGTCCTTGAGCTCAGCCACCTCACCCTGCGCCTTCACCGCGATCTCTCGAGTCAGGTCGCCCTTGGTGACGGCCGTCGCCACGTCCGCAATGGCTCGAACCTGGGCTGTAAGGTTTGCCGCCAACTGATTCACGTTGTCGGTGAGGTCACGCCACATCCCGGCCGCACCTGGCACGCGCGCCTGACCACCCAGCCGGCCCTCGATGCCGACCTCGCGTGCCACATCGGTCACCTGATCCGCGAACGTTGCGAGGGTATCGATCATGCCGTTAATGGTGTCCGCCAGCGTCGCGATCTCTCCTTTGGTTTCCACCACCAGCTTCTGTTTGAGGTCGCCATTGGCGACGGCCGTCACTACCTTCGCGATGCCGCGGACCTGCGTTGTGAGATTGGCCGCCATCGAGTTCACGTTGTCGGTGAGATCCTTCCAGACGCCCGCCACGCCGGTCACCTGGGCCTGGCCGCCCAGCTTGCCGTCGGTCCCCACCTCGCGCGCCACGCGGGTCACTTCCGATGCGAACGAGTTGAGCTGGTCGACCATGCGGTTCACCGTGTTCTTGAGCTCCAGGATTTCTCCCTGCACATCTACGGTGACCTTCTTGTTCAACTCGCCGCGCGCCACGGCGGTCGTGACGTCCGCGATGTTGCGCACCTGGGCCGTCAGGTTGCCGCCCATCCAGTTCACACTGTCGGTGAGGTCCTTCCAGACACCAGCGACGCCCTTCACATAGGCCTGGCCGCCCAGCTTGCCCTCGGTGCCCACTTCGCGGGCCACGCGGGTAACCTCCGAAGCAAACGAGTTGAGCTGGTCCACCATCGTGTTGATGGTGTTCTTGAGCTCGAGAATCTCGCCGCGGACGTCTACCGTGATCTTCTTGGACAGGTCGCCCGTAGCCACCGCCGTCGTCACCTCGGCGATGTTGCGCACCTGAGCTGTCAGGTTGCTGGCCATCGAGTTCACGTTGTCCGTCAGGTCCTTCCAGGTTCCCGCGACACCTTTCACCTCGGCCTGGCCGCCCAGCTTGCCCTCGGTGCCTACCTCACGGGCCACGCGAGTGACCTCTGAGGCAAACGAGTTGAGCTGGTCCACCATCGTGTTGATGGTGTCCTTGAGCGCCAGGATCTCGCCCTTCACGTGCACCGTGATCTTCTTGGAGAGGTCACCACGGGCCACCGCCGTCGTCACCTCAGCGATGTTGCGGACCTGGCCCGTGAGGTTGCTGGCCATCGAGTTCACGCTGTCGGTCAGATCGCGCCAGGTGCCGCCCACTCCCTGCACCTGTGCCTGACCGCCGAGCTTGCCTTCGGAACCGACCTCGCGAGCCACGCGAGTCACTTCGGAAGCGAACGAGTTGAGCTGGTCCACCATTGTGTTGATGGTGTTCTTGAGCTCGAGAATCTCGCCACGGACGTCCACTGTGATCTTCTTCGACAGGTCGCCGCGCGCGACTGCCGTCGTCACTTCCGCGATGTTGCGGACCTGCGAGGTCAGGTTACCGGCCATGAAGTTCACGCTGTCGGTCAGGTCCTTCCACGTGCCCGCCACGTCCTTCACCTGGGCCTGACCGCCCAGCCGGCCGTCGGTGCCGACCTCGCGGGCTACTCGAGTGACCTCCGAGGCGAACGAGCCCAGCTGATCCACCATCGTGTTGATCGTGTTCTTGAGCTCGAGGATTTCGCCCTGCACGTCCACCGTGATCTTCCGGTTGAGCTCGCCCCGCGCCACGGCGGTGGTGACGTCGGCGATGTTGCGGACCTGCGCCGTCAGGTTGCGGGCCATGCTGTTGACGTTGTCCGTCAGGTCCTTCCAGGTGCCAGCGACGCCCTTCACTTCAGCCTGGCCGCCCAGCTTGCCTTCGGTGCCCACTTCACGAGCCACCCGGGTTACTTCGGAGGCGAACGAGTTGAGCTGATCAACCATCGTATTGATGGTGTTCTTGAGCTCGAGGATCTCGCCCTGCACGTCCACCGTGATCTTCCGGTTGAGCTCGCCCCGCGCCACGGCGGTGGTAACGTCGGCGATGTTGCGAACCTGCGCCGTCAGGTTGCGCGCCATGCTGTTGACGTTGTCGGTCAGGTCCTTCCACGTACCGGCCACACCTTTCACTTCCGCCTGCCCGCCCAGCTTGCCCTCCGACCCCACCTCCCGGGCTACGCGGGTCACTTCCGAGGCGAAGGAGCCGAGCTGATCCACCATCGTGTTGATGGTGTTCTTGAGCTCGAGGATCTCACCGCGGACGTCCACTGTGATGGTCTTGGAGAGGTCGCCGCGGGCGACGGCCGTCGTGACCTCGGCGATGTTGCGGACCTGCGCCGTGAGGTTGCCGGCCATCGAGTTGACGCTGTCGGTGAGGTCCTTCCACGTACCCGCTACGCCCTTTACCTCCGCTTGGCCGCCCAGCTTGCCTTCCGTACCGACCTCGCGGGCAACGCGGGTGACCTCGGAGGCGAACGACCCCAACTGGTCCACCATCGTGTTGATGACGTCCTTGATCTGGAGGATTTCTCCCTGGACGTCCACCGTGATCTTCTGGGTCAGGTCACCGTTGGCGATCGCGGTAGCCACCTTCGACACGTCGCGCAGCTGCACCGTCAGGTTGCCGGCCATCGAGTTCACGTTGTCGGTCAGCTCTTTCCAGACGCCCGCGACACCGCGTACGTAGGCCTGGCCGCCCAGCTTCCCTTCGGTGCCCACCTCGCGCGCCACGCGGGTCACCTCGGAGCCGAACGAGTTGAGCTGGTCCACCATCGTGTTGATGGTGTTCTTGAGCTCGAGGATCTCGCCGCGGACGTCCACCGTGATCTTCTTGGAGAGGTCACCAGTGGCCACCGCCGTGGTGACGTCGGCGATGTTGCGAACCTGGGCGGTGAGGTTGCTGGCCATCGAGTTGACGCTGTCGGTAAGGTCCTTCCAAGTGCCGGCGACACCCTTCACTCTCGCCTGCCCGCCCAGCTTCCCTTCCGTGCCCACCTCGCGGGCCACGCGCGTCACCTCGGACGCGAAGGACCCCAGCTGGTCGACCATGCCGTTTACCGTCTTGCCGATGCGGAGGAACTCGCCCTTGAGCGGGCGGCCCTCGATGTCGAGCGATACAGTCTGGGTCAGATCACCCTTCGCCACTGCGCCGATTACACGCGCTACCTGGGTCGTCGGCTGAACCAGGTCGACGATCAGGTTGTTGACCGCGTTCACCGAGCTGGCCCATGAGCCGCCGGCGGCCTGGAGACTGGCCCGCTCGCCTGTCCGCCCTTCGCGCCCGACGGCTTCGCTCACGCGGCGGAGTTCGCGCGCGAGCAGCTCGTTGTACTCGATGATCTCGTTCAGGGTTCGGGCGATCTGACCGCCCAGTTCGGTGTGCCCCTTCGGTGCGCGGACCTCAAAATTCCCCTTCCGCACCTCGGTGAGCACGTCGAGCAGCTGATGCGCGGCGAGCTCGGCGTTCGGCACGCGAGCGGGCCGCCGGGTGGTACGAGCGCGCGAGCGGCCGTTTCCATCGGGTGGAAGTGTGGCCATCGGGACTCCTGGAAACTCCGTGCGGGGCGATCAGTTCGTTGGAACGGACAGTGGGGGCGGGCATCGTGATTGGTGATCTGCATCACACACCGCGAACTCACGACGCTGCACGGAATAATCAGCGGGCGCACGCCCTCGTCAAGTGTGGGCCGTCGTTATAGACTTGCTCGAAGTCCCATACAATTCTCGATCGTACAGCGAGGCCCGTTTTCTTCCGCCACCGGAACCGCCCATGCGCGTGCTGATCTTCGAAGATGAGCCGCTGGACGCCGAACTGATCGAGTACGAGCTGGAGCGCGCGGCGATCGACTTCGAGGCGCGCCGGGTGGAGACTCGCGACCAATTCGTGCGAACGGTCCAGGAGTTTCGCCCCGAGGTGATCCTCTCCGACTATGCCGTCCCTCGCTTCGACGGCGTAGCCGCGTTGGCACTGGCAAAAGAGCTCGCGCCCACGGTCCCCTTCATCATCGTTACCGGATCGATCAACGAGGAGACGGCGGTTCGCTGCATGCACGCGGGCGCCAGCGACTATCTCATCAAGAACAATCTCGCTCGACTTGGGCCGGCGGTGCGAGCAGCGATCGATCGAGAGAAGGCCAGAACCGAAAAGCGACGGACCGAAGATGCGCTTCGCCGCTCCGAAGCCAATCTTCGCGCAATCTTCAACAGCAGCCCGGAGGGTTTTGTCCTGGTGGACGTCGACGGGACCGTTCAGGCCTTCAATCAGACCGCCGTCCAATGGATCCATCGGATGTGCACGGAGAAGCTGGCTGAGGGCAAGCAGCTCGACGAGCTATCTCCCGACGGCGAAAACGATGGCTGGCGGGACTGCTTCAATCTGGCCCTGAACAATCGGACCACGCTGAGGCAGTGGTGCGTCCGAGAATCCGACGGAAGCGACCACTGGTACGAGACCAATCACGTTCCCGTCGTGGATGATGAGGGGAGAGTCGTCGGCGTGTGTCTCAGCCTGGCGGATATCGACGAGCGGAAGCGAATCGAAGAGCAGCTGCTGCGGGCAGAGCGATTACAAGCCTCGGGAAAACTGGCGGGCGGCCTGGCTCATGAGATCAACAACATGATGACCGCAGTCATCGGGCTGGGGAGCTTCCTTATGGACGGGCTGGCCGAGCCCGACCCGCGCCGGGCGGACGCCGCTGAAATCGTCCGTACCGCCGAACGGGTTGCAGGACTTACGCGCCAGCTACTCGCCTTCACCAGGCAACAGATGCTCCGACCCGTAATTCTGAATCTGAATCAGGTCGTACGCGGAACTGCAAACATGTTGCGAAGCGCTATCGGGGAGGACGTAGAGCTGGAGATTCGCCTGACTCCAGAGCTGCCCACCACACGGGCCGATCCGGCGCAGCTGGAGCAGGTGCTGCTGAACCTCGCCCTCAACGCGCGCGATGCCATTCCGACTCGTGGCCGAATCACTATCGAGACGGGGAGTGCCGACCTCGATAGTTCGTACGGTCGCGACCACGGCGACGTTCTGGTACCCCCCGGCAAGTACGTACGCCTCACCGTCAGTGACACAGGCGAAGGCATGACACCGGAAGTGCGGGCCCGCGTCTTCGAGCCCTTCTTCACTACCAAGCCCGTGGGCCAAGGCACCGGGCTCGGTTTGTCCACGGTCTATGGGATTGTGAAACAGAGCGGAGGGTTTGTTTGGGCGTATAGCGAACCGGGACAGGGCTCGACGTTCAAAGTGTATCTGCCGGTGGTTGAGGGACGAGTGGTCGAGGTGGAGGAGCCTGCGATCGTTAACGGCAATCTCAGGGGCAACGAGACCATCGCTGTCGTAGAAGACGACGAGGTGGTACGTACGCTTCTGGCGCGAATGCTGCGGGATTACGGGTACCGCGTGCTGGAGGCGGCAGATGGCCAGTCCGCTCTCGATCTTCTGAGGCACAACCCGGACGGCGTCGATCTCGTAGTCTCCGACGTGGTCATGCCCAAGATGGGGGGCCAGGAGCTGGGTGAATCACTCTCGGCTCAAGGGCAGGACATCCCCGTGCTCTTTATCTCCGGGTTTACCGGGGAGGATGTAGTCCGCCGCGGTCTGCTCAAGCCGGGCAACCCGTTCCAGGAAAAGCCATTCACGCCGGAACTGTTTCTCGAACGGGTTAGAGCAATGCTCGACGCGCCGGCTGGTTCAGGGCCGGCGCGACTGATACACATTGAATCTTCGGAGGCGAAGGTCAGTAATCAGGCTGTTTGACGGTCGGCGTCGGAATCGACGCCGCCGGTCGGCCTCGGAATCGACACCAATGGCTCCTGCCGGAGCGCGGCAGTCACCCTGTTCAGCAGCTCGCCGCCGCTGAAGGGCTTGGCGAGGAATATGACGTTGGGGTGCTCGAGCCCCTCGCGCACCAGCACTTCGGCAGGATAGGCGGACATGAACAAGATTCGCAGTCCGGGCCAGCGTTCGTGAATGGCGCGGGCCAGCATCACACCGCTCATCTTCGGCATCACCACATCCACAATCACCAGATCGATCCGACGGTTTGCAGTCGAGAGCACTTCGAGTGCCTCGGCTCCAGACGCTGCCTCGAAGACCCGATATCCGACCTGGCTTAGCAGCCGATAAATGACCTGACGGACGATCCGGACGTCATCGACAACGAGAATCGTCTCGGCGCCGGCTATGGGCTTGGAAAGGATCGGCCTGTCTGACATTTGCGTGAATCTGGCTCTTGTCGCCTTTTACTTACCATTCCCCAAGCCGCAATACCGATGTGCGGGGTGGCTGCCGCAGTGCGCTGGGTCACTCCCCATTCGGTCGCTTTGACCCGACTTTCAATGCCTCGCAGCCACCAGCGCCGATTCGACCGCCTCGAAGCGGCCCCATCGCAACGCCAGAGTGGGCAACACGAAAAGGCTCAGCAGCGTCGAGGTCAGGAGCCCACCAAGAATGACGATGGCCATCGGCCCTTCGATCTCGCGCCCCGGATCGCCGCTCCCAATCGCAAGCGGAACCAGCGCCAGCGCCGTCACCAATGCCGTCATGAGAATGGGGCCCAGCCGCTCGAGGGCCCCGCGTATTGCGGCTTCCCTGCCCCAGGTCTCGCCTTCCAGCCTCACCAGATGGTCGTAATGAGAGATCAGCATCACCGCATTTCGGGTGGCGATGCCGAAGAGCGTCACAAAGCCGACCAGCGATCCCAATGAGAGGAGCCCTCCGGTCGTGAATACGGCCAACACCCCACCGACCATCGCGAACGGCAGATTGGCGAGGACCAGCAGCAGGCGCGACGTGTTGCCGAACGCGAGCGCAAGTAGCATGACGATCCCCACACCGGCGAGCAGACCGCGCAGCAGCAGTTCGCGCTGCGCCTCGCGCCGAGCCGTGGCGGTTCCACCCAGCTCCGAGTAGACGCCCGCGGGGAGCCGGGTGCTCACGAGCCTCCGTTCGAGCGCCTCGGCAAAACCCGCCACATCAGCTCCGGTGACATTCGCACTGACGGTCTGAACCCGTCGCGCTGCCTGGTGGGAGATAAGGAATCGGCCCGTGGTTCTCGACACGTCGGCCACCTGCGTCAGGGAAAGCATGCGACCACCCTCGGAGACGACCGGCAGATTCCGAAGCGCCTCGGGCTGCGCTCTGGCCTCGGGCTCGAGGATGACGACGACGTCGGTGGAACGGTTTCCCTCGACGGTCTGCCCTACCTTCACCCCCCGGGTGGCGGCCTCGACTGCCGAGAGGACGTCGTCGGATGCAAGCCCGGCAGCGGAGAGATCGTTTGGGCGCACCCGGATCGTGACCTCAGGTGTGACCGCAGGCGGGTCGTACTGCACGTCCGATGCTCCGGGCACGGCTCGAACCGCCTGCGCGACACGGCGTGCCGCGACATCGAGGCTGTCGAGGTCCTCGCCAAACACCTTGACCACGATTTCGGCCGTCGAGCCGGTGAGTGTCTCTTCGATCCGCTCGGCCAGAAATCCGCGGATCGCGAAGTTGACTCCCGGAAACTTGGCCAACGTGCGTCGGAGATCTTCCTGGACCGTCTCCGCGTCAGCGCCGGATAGCGGGACCAGGTCCACCTCGAACTCGGTGTAGTGCGTGCCCCAGGTGTCTTCCGACAGCTCCGCACGTCCGATGCGTTGCGCCACGGAGCGTACGCGAGGATCGGCGCGGAGCGCCGCCGTTAGCTGTTGACCCAGGCGAAACGTTTCGGCCAGCGAGGTTCCCGGCACGGCCGACATGTGGATGAGGTAATGGCCTTCGCGAAACTCCGGCAGGAACGTCGCCCCAAAGAACGGAAGCGTCGCGGCAGCGGCCAGGAACGCCGTCAGCGCCGCCAATCCGACGCCGACGGGCCGGTTGCACAGCCACCCGAGCGCGCGGCGATACCCCAACTTAAGCCAGGCCAGGAAGGCCGACTCGTGTTGTCGGTGCTCCCGCCGACCGAGCAGGATCAGAGTCAGGGCGGGCGTAACGGTCAACGCGACGCCGAGCGAGGCCAGCGTGGCAAGGATGTAGGCCAGTCCCAGCGGCCGGAACAAAGCGCCCTGGACGCCGGACAAGGCAAGCACGGGCAGGAACACCAGCGCAACGACGAAGGTCGCATAGACCACACTGCTCCGAATCTCGAGCGAAGCATCCAGGACCACGTCCGCGACGCTCCGGATCGATGCCGCCCCGGTTGCCCTGTGCTGCCGCAAGCGCCGGGCGATGTTTTCCACGTCGATAATCGCGTCGTCCACGACTTCGCCGAGCGCAATCGCGAGCCCGCCGAGTGTCAGGGTGTTGATCCCGAACCCGAAAGCATCGAGTACGATGATTGCAGCCAGCAGTGACAGGGGGATCGCGGTGAGCGAAATCGCTGCCGCGCCGACATCTGCCAGGAACACAAATAACACGATCGCAACCAGGGCCGCGCCCAGCAGAAGCGAGTTGGTGATGTTCCGAAGGGCGAGGTCGATGAAC
>JBKPOS010000050.1:0-11445 GCA_046733215.1 Gemmatimonadota bacterium | reverse complement strand
CGTGCGTCGGTAATGGGCCCTCCAGGATTCGAACCTGGGACCGACGGATTATGAGTCCGCTGCTCTAACCACCTGAGCTAAGGGCCCGACGGCTGCGAAACCTCTCCCACCTCAACGAGTTGAACAAGGCCCATCGCGCTGCCCGCTTGTGGGCGGCCTCTAGATACCCACCGTACCCGCTTGGGCGCGGAACCTTTTCGCGTTTGCTGTGCCACACGCCGGGCGGATCAAAGAAGTCGCCCGCGAGCACGGAGTCATTGAACCGGTCCTCGGGAAGCGTGTCGAAGAAGTCCATGAGGTTTCGGGCCAAGATGTACCAGCTCTGCTTCTCGTCCGCTTGGCTATCGCGTCAGCACCTCCGCGGTCCAGATATCGCTCTCGCGCTTCTCGAGCGGGAGGTAGAAGCGGTTACCACTCACCGCGAAGTTCCCCCTGCCGAACTCGGTCGCCGGATCATCGAACCGCACCAACAGGCGTGGCGGCCCGCCCGTGAGCGGCACGGACCACAGGCCCACGTTGCCGCGCGCATCGTGTCCGCCGCAGTACACGAACCGGCTATCCGTGGACCAGGCGACTTTCTGGAACGCCCATTGCCCGAGCGAGTCCGATGCCTCTACGAGGGTCGGTGGTTTCCCCCCGCTCGGCGCAATGACCTCGATCCCCCGACTCTCGAGGTAGGCGATGAACCGACCGTCCGGCGACCAGCGGTAGCGGGTCGTAAAGCCAATCGAGATGTCGGGCGTCAGTCGGGTGGGCGGGCCCCAATGCCCGCCCTTACGGGAGACGACGTACAGCGCATATCGCCCGTTCTGGTCCGAGGAAAACGCCAGCTGGTGGCCATCGGGCGACCAATCCGGTCCCCGCTCCTGCGCGGGTGTGGCAACGACCGGCTCGGCCGGTCCGCCATCTGCCGGCATGACGAAGACGTCCCGCGTGCCGTTTCTGAATGAATGAAAGGCGATCTCCTTGCCATCGGGCGACCAGGCTGGTGCGAAGTCGGGCTGAGGGTCTGTCGTGAGTTGCTCGGGCTCGCCGCCCCCCACCGGCATCTTGTAGATGTCCGAGTTCCCGCTCCGATCTGAGTCGAACGCCAGCCACCGGCCGTCGTGGGAGATGGCAACGGACTCGATGATCTGTTTGCCCGTGGTGACTGGGGTCGCCTGCGAGATGGGCACCGGCTCGCGGTCGGGAATCTGGAGTGACCACACGTTAGCCGTCTCGGTGTAGACCGAGTAGGCGAGCCGCTTGGCATCGGCCGAGAGGCTGATGGTGTGGGCGTTGAGGCCGGTGGTGAGGCGGGTTGGTGGCCCGGCGGGCTCGCCGGAACGACGCAAGGTCACGCGGTAGATGTCCCGTCCCCCGTCTCGGTCGGAGACGAAGAGCAGCTGCCGCCCCTGTGGAAGCCAGATCGGGCTCACGTTCAGTGACTTGTTGTCGGTCACCGGGATGGGCTGGCCACCGGTCACGCGCACCAGCCAGATCGCGCTCGGCGCCAGATTCCCGAGGTTGGACGTGCCTAAGACGAAATCGCGGTTTCCGGAGACGTAAGCAATCCAGGCCCCGTCGGGGGACCAGGCGGGAGAGTGCAGCTCGAGGCCCGCCGTGATCACGCGCGAAGCGCCTGCGTCCAAGGCCTTGGTGTACAGGGTATCTCGCCGACGGTAGGCGATGCTCCGGCCATCCGGTGACCAGGCGAAATCGGCGGCGACGTCCCGAGCCTGACCCCCCACCAGTAGCTTGGGGATGCCGCCCAACGCTGGGATGAGCTCAATCCCGCGCGGCGACTGAAAGGCGATCCGGGTGCCATCGGGCGACCAGAGAGGCCGACGAAGGTCACCGGGGACGTCGCGGGTGATCGGTATGGTGCTCCCGCCCTCGAGCTGCCGGACGAAGAGCTTCATCTCCCACGTGGGACCAGCAGCGTACACGATAAACTTGCCGTCTGGGGAGAGGGTGGGGTTCACCTCCAAACCGGGGTCGAGCGTCACCTGCATCCTTCGGCCCAGGGCGACCTCCGCGGGCTGGTGATTGGCGAGGAAAATGGCCGCGACCGTTCCGCCCAGCGCCACGGCGCCGACGATTACCGCGACCCGGGCGCCAACCGAAACCCGAGGAGCGGCCGCCACTGGGCGTGTCTCGGCGGGTGTCGTGCCGCCGCTTGGCGTGAGCAGCGGCTCGAGTTGGGCCAGCAGCTCCTCCGCCGTCTGCCAACGGTCCGCTGGACGCTTGGCCAGGCACTTCATCAGGGCCTGGGACAACGCTGGCGGGATGGTAGGGCGGTGGGCCGTGATGGGTTCGGGCGACTGGGCGATGTGAGCCGCCAGCACCTGCTGGGTTGAGGCACCCGTGAATGGCGGCCGCCCAGCGAGAAGCTCGTAGGCCACCGCTCCGACAGCGTAGATGTCAACTCGATGGTCGAGGTGCGGATCTGCGCTCGCCTGCTCAGGGGCCATGTATGCGGGGGTGCCCAGGGCCACGCCGGCCGTGGTCAACGATTGACGCCCAGTCGCTTCGCTCACCGCCTTTGCCACCCCGAAATCCATCACCAGGGCATGGCGACCCGAGAGCATCACGTTGTCCGGCTTGATATCCCGGTGCACCACCCCCTGCGCGTGCGCATACGCCAGCGCGTCCACGATCTCGCAGAGGAGTTTTACCGCCTCGTGCACAGGCAACTCGCCCTGGCGCACCAGCCGATCGCGGAGGGACTCGCCCTCGACATACGGCATGACGTAGTAGAGGAGCCCGTCGGCCTCACCGGAATCGAGGAGCGGCAGGATATGCGGATGCTGCAGCTGGGCGGCGATCTCGATCTCGCGGGTAAACCGCTCGGGACCCAGGGCCGCAGCGAGCTCGGGCCGCAGGACCTTAACGGCCACCTTGCGATGGTGTTTGAGGTCTTCGGCGACGTATACGGTGGCCATGCCTCCGCCGCCCAGCTCTCGCAACACGGCGTATCGGCCCACCAGAGCTGCCTTGAGACGATCAAGGCGATCCGGCATCAGCGTCACCCTGAGCTCGCGGAGTCGCGGTTAAAGCACGGGGTGGAGGGCTTCGAGCGCGAAGGGCCCGTCGTGCTTCAAATCGTGAGCGAGGTAGATCCTGGCGATGCCCCCGCACCCAAGCTCGAGCATGAGGCCATCACGGAGAGCCTTCCCGAGCTGAGCGGCGGAGTCCACCACGGCAGCCGCCTAACGCGGAGACGCTTCGAATCTGTGCCAGCTCGCATCAACTCGCTAGCACAGGCCGGGCTGTCTCACCGTGGCGACGACTCGATGCCCCCTGCGGGCCGTAGGGGGCTTCCCACGCGGGATGCCATCGGCTCTGCACTGGCGAGTAGCGGGGATCCCCCGACGCTTGAGGGTATTCGCGGATTCCAGACGGCTTAGGTCCTCATAGCCTTCAATTGTTCCAGCCAAAATCTCACCACAGCCGGATCGAGGGTCGCCTTGTGTTGTTGGTCGTGGACGATGATGACCCCCGAGAGGTGCGCCGTCTTGTGGGAGAACCCGTGGCCTGAGGAGATTCATCGCTGCTGCCTGTCTGAGTCGAGCACGGTCTGGACGACGCCATCACTCCGAAAGGTGGACAAATGACCGCCCAGCGGAAAGCCGCGCTTTGGGTCGCGGCGCTCATTGGAGGGACATTCGTTGCGCTCCTCGCCTATTTAGTGAAGAAATGAAGGAGGTGAGACATGATGTCTTTCGTCAGTGGGACGACTCGGCACATAACTGCTGAACAGTCGTCCAGTACTGCACCGACCCGCCTTTAACCCGATCGTAGCGTCATCCAGCAAACGACGTGAGCCTTGGCGAGCACCTGTTGCTGAGCTGCTCTGATGACCGCGCGGACAACGGTCGTTTCAGGGTAACAAGCTGCTAGCTCGCAGCCCTACCTGGTCGGGTCGCGGTGCCCAAGCGCCTGGCTCACGGCTGCAATGAGCTGATCCCAACGTCACGGCCCTTCTCGACGGCCTGGATCTTCGACACCACCTCGGCGGGAAGCTCGGCCTTCGCTTGCCTACCATAGTCGTAGGCCACAATCAGCCCGGTGCCCTCTCCGGCCACAGCGCGATGCTTCGCGCTGGCAATCTTGTACTCCATGGTGAAGCGGTCTTTCTGCAGGTCGGTCACCCGCGCGCCCACCTTGAGCTGGTCCGGGTACCCGAGCGGCAGCCGGAAGCGGCAGTTGGTGGAGTGCAGAATCGGCCCGATGCCGCTCCCCGCGCTGACGAAGCCGATCGCCTCGAAGTACGCGATGCGCGCGCTCTCGAAGAAGCGGAAAAAGACGGTGTTGTTCACGTGGCCGTAGGCGTCGAGGTCGCCCCAGCGCACGTCTTGATCGATAACCACCGGGAAGCCGGCGAGCGCGTCGTTGCGGTTCATCGTCGATAAAGAGTCGAGCTCGAACAACCTAAGGACGGTCCCGCATCATACGATACCCTCTGATCACCGGCACCGGGCCTCCCGAGCTATTGTTCGTGAGGGACAGCGCCCCTGTCACACAGAAAGCGGGCTAAGGATGCGGCGTGCACGATTGATTTTTCTGGGGATCGCGACTTTCGCATGCGGCGGCGACGATGCTGGCGCACCTTCCGGTCCCAGCGGGCCCGTACCCTCGATCTCCCAGGTAGAGGGGACCTATCGCCTGGTCGCCATCTCCAATCAGCCGCTGCCCTACCCGAATGCGATAAGCACAGGTCCGATCGGCAGAATCACCGGAGGATCGCTTTCGCTCGTCGCCACGGCCGCCGATGGAGGCGACGCGACGCTCACACTCAACGAGGATCTCCGGGATCCGAACACGGGTGTGTGCTGCACCGGATCGACGGTAGAGACCTTACCACTTGGATGGAGTCTGTCGAGTTCGGGCGGGCTGACCCTCGAAGGCGCTCAACCGGTTCGGGCCACGCACGACGGCATACCCGTCCAGACCATTACAGCGAACGTGCAGTCCCTGGACAACACGAAGCCGCCAGGCCTCTTCCGCTTCCAGCGGTAAGAACCTGGCGGCTCCGGGGAGCGTAAGCCCGGTGGCGTAAAGGGGATTACGCTATTCTGGTCGAGTCGCTCCGGGAGTCGGACGGTGTGGCCGCGGCGACGGCGCCTAGTAAATCCGTCAAGGTAAACGGCTTCGTCAGGAGCGATACCGCTCCAATGAGCTGTGCCTCGGCAAGCCGTTCCAGGTCGCTCACACCATCGGGCATCACGATAATGGGAAGCGACGCGACAAACGTCCGTAGCTCGAGAATCGCTTCGATACTGCTGGTACCCGTCTTCCGCAGGTCGGTCAGAACGACATCAGCCCCCTGCTTGTGCCACAACTCGAGCCCGGCGGCACTATCGGCAGCCTCATGAACGTCGTGCCCCTCTTGTGCGAGGATCCGGGCGACGACGTGGCGGAGGGGAGCATCGTTCTCGACCAGCAGGATACGAGGCATGGCCTATAAGCATGTATCAAAGAACCCGGAACCGGAAGCCCTCTCCCGTCCGGCCCGGCGCCCGGATTCATTCTCGACGCCGGTAAACGCCTTAAGGGTCTCATCTTGACTTCGGTGCCGCCTTCGCGCCGGGACCGGCCACAACCACGGTGCGGCCACCATCGCCCACGGCAATCAGAGATCCCGAACGGAGTGGAACGATCGCGTTGTTAGAGACGGAATCCTGGCGGATCCAGGTGCGTCCTCCATCGCGGGACATGAAAGTGCCCCGGGTGCCGACGGCAACCAGCCCTTCTCCGTCCCCGCTCGAGTACGCCACCGACGACAGGTAATCGGTGATCCGAGCGCTATCGCCAAGCTGCCAGGTAACACCGCCATCAGCTGTGATCGCAACGTTGGGTCGCCGACTGTCCGGATGCGCGTAGTCGCCGCCGACGGCTACACCGTGTCGAGCGTCGCGAAACGCGATCGAGAATATCCCGGTACTCGCGCTGCCCGCCGGAATGGGCGTCGTACTGACCTGCCAGGTCCGGCCATAATCGGTGGATCGAAACACCCGCGCTGCCGCACCGGGCTCGGTCGCTCCCCCGGTCGCGATCCAGGCTCGGCCGTTCGACCCTACTGTCACGGCAGTTCCGCTGGCAGCGAAAGCAGCCTCGCCGGTGATTGCACGCGGGGAGGAGCCGGTGTCGAGCTGAGTCCACCGGATGCCCCCATCCTCAGTCCTCAGGACGAAGAAATGGCCGTCCATGGGATCACCGACTGCTAGGCCGTGTAATGCGTCCCAGAATGCAATGCCGTCCAGGAACACACCCTTTCGAGTATCATCGTACTGACGAGCCCAGTGGACTCCTGCGTCGGTCGTGCGGTAAATGCGAGCTGTGTCGATGCCCGCCACCATGGCGAAGGCAGTGTTCGCGCTGACTGCCTCGACGTCGCGGAGGTCGAGTGAAGCCGCGTCTGAGACCGGCCGGGAGGACCAGGAGCGACCACCGTCTGTTGAACGAAGCACGGTGCCGTTGGTGCCGGAGGCCCAGACGGCGCCATCGGGCCCCACACTCACACCCCGCAGCGAGGCAGGAGACAACGGCGCCGGCGACTGGCCCTCGAGATAGGGGCCGGTCAATGCAGTGAAGAGCGCCAAGGCACCTGCTGTCCAGCGATTCATAGCCTCTTCAACTCGAACTCAGGCGCTCCATAACAGTGGCGGCTTTCTCAAGCAGCTCCCGCTCGGTAGCGCTCAGGCCGCCTAAGTGGCCCGCCAAAGCCGCGACCCGTCGACTGCGTCCGGCACGCAGCAACGCTTGACCCTTGGGCGTCGCCTTGATGTAGGTGACCCGACCGTCAGCCGGATCCGGCTGGCGTACGACCAGTCCCTCGGCCTCCAACCCATTGACCAGGCGCGTCATGGTCGGCGGACGAACCTGCTCAGCAGCCGCGAGCCGGCCCAATGTCACCGGTCCTCCGCCAAACACGATGACCGAGAGCGCGGACAGACGCGGCGCGGTGAGCCCGCTGGCGTCGTCTTCCCGTCGCAGCCGGCGCAACAGGTGGATGGCCGCCGAGTGGAGGCGGTCAGCAAGGTGCTCGTTCCGGAGACTTGCGCGATCGGTCGGCATGACGTATCGTGGAGATAGTTAGCTTAGCTAATTAGTTGTGCTAAAGAAATGCTAGCCGGGCGCCGGCCCCGGCGCAACCGATCCCGCAGTCGGAGGCCCCCAATGTCGTCTGTCTCACAAACCGCCTCGGAGTTCGGTCTCACGCGGATCCAGCAGATTGCGATCACGGTACAGGATGTCGAGCGCGCCACTGCGTTCTACCGCGATGTGCTTGGTATGAGCCTGCTGTTCCGGGCACCGCCGGGCCTTTCGTTCTTCGATTGTGGTGGTATACGGCTCATGTTGAGTCTGCCCGAGGGCGCCGAAGCTACCAAGGGAAACTCGATCCTGTACTACGCGGCGGAGGACATCCAGGCAGCCCACAGCGTGCTGGCCGCGCGCGGAGTGAGCTTCATCGGTGAACCGCATGTGGTTGCCCGGCTGCCGGATCGCGACGTCTGGCTGGCCGAGTTTCGGGACAGCGAGGGGAACGTCCTGGCATTGATGAGCGAGCGCCGTCACTGAGCCGGTCGATCCGCACGCTCATTTCGCGTCGTGGAAGATGACTCCCAGGGTATAGCGGGTTCCGCGGCGGACCCGGCTCACGCCGTGACGGATGTTGACCCGGTAGTATCCGCGCCCGCCGCGTACCGGCCGGATCCTGGTGGTGAAGAACACGAGCTTCCCCTGAGCGCCAGCTATCACCTCCGCCGCCGATTGTGCCCGAGGTCGTTGCTCGACCAGCAGAAACTCGCCGCCCTCATAGTCGGTCCCGGGGCGGCTCAGGAACCCGAGCAGCTGCAGCGGGAACGCCACCTCTCCGTACAGGTCTTGGTGCAGGCAGTTGTAGCCGCCCACCTCATAGTGGAGAAGGAGGGGAGTCGGCTTGGCCTGCCCTCGCGCCTTACAGTCGGTCAGGAAGGCCGCGTGCGTAGCCGGGAACCGTTCACCGACCCCCAAGGCCTCGTTCCATCGATTCGCGATGGGCGCCAATCGTGGATACGCGTGGGCCCGGAGCGACTGCACCAGTTGCGGCAGGGGGTACGCGAAGTACTTGTAATCCCCCTCACCGAATCGATGCCGGCTCATGTCGATGCGGCTGCGAAAGCGCTGCTCATCGGGATAGAGCGCGACCAACTCGTCACACTCGCTCCGAGTGAGCAGCGGATTTGTTTCTGCGTAGCCCCGCGCCCAGAGATCGGCCTCGATCCGATCCCAGTCGAGCGCGGACAGCCGCGTTTCAATCGGGTCAGACGGGGGGAGGGTGGCGACCGGACTCGCGCCAGTCCTCGCTGTCCGCTCGCCGATGCCGCGTGTCACACAAGCACCCGTGCGCGAGCACCGAGCGAATGCCAGAGATGCAGCGTCGCGTAGCCTCGCCATGGGCGCCAGCGTTCGGCAATGACACTGAAGCGAGAGGCCGGTACACCCAGCGCGCTCAGTGCCCGGATCAAGCCGAGATCGGCGGCGGGAAATGCATCCCGGTCACCCAGCGCTCGCAACCTGACGTAGGCGGCAGTCCAGGGACCTACACCGGGCAACGCGAGCAGTTGACGATCGGCCTCGTCGGGTGCGGCGCGTCGCAGCCTGGCCAGGTTCAGCTGCCCGCTTGCGACCGCGACAGCGGCACCATGCAACGACGCAGCCTTCGCGCGGGTCAGGCCGATGGTGCAGAGCCTTGCCGCACCGAATTGCGCCACCGCGCCGGGTCTGGGGAATGCAAAACGCGGTCGCATCATCGGCACGACGTCGCTCCATGGCGGTCGCGGTGCGGTGGTACCCACCAATCGAACCAGCCGATCGGTCATCGTGCTTGCAGCCGCCACACTGACCTGCTGCCCGAGGATCGCGCGGAGCAATGCCTCGAAGGGATCGAGCAGCTGGACCAGTCTGAGGCCGCGCGGGTTGGCGGCAACTACGGGTCCGAGCAGCGAGTCACGCCGCGCGAGGGTGAAGAACGTGCTCAAGTTCGCATCCAGGTCGAACATTCGCACGGCTGCGGCGCGGAGAGTCGCGGCGGGGACGGCAGGCATTGACGAGATCGAGATCCGGCCGCATGCCCCCGTCCCGGTTGCGTCTCCACTGCCGCGGGGCTCGTACCGGATGGTCAACCACACCGGTCGAGTCGACACCTGACGTCGCCCAAGTGAATCGAGCCAGGCCACACGCTCGAGTCCGTCTGGCGTGATCATTTCGACGGCCGGCACCATGCGGGCTTGAAGGAACCGACGGGCCCATTCGAAGTCGACATCCGGAGCAGGTACCCACACTGTCCGCGGCTGTGCTCGATGGGCACGCTTTCTCGTTGTCCGTGCTGCTTCAAACACGCGCGTCGCTCCGGTGTTCGCGCTCGAGAGCCAGCAACTGCCGCTTGCGCTCGGGCCCCCAGCGATACCCGCCGATATCACCGCCCTGACGCACCACGCGATGACAGGGGATGATCACAGCCACCCGATTCCTCGCGCAGGCACCTGCGACCGCCCGCACCGCTCGAGGCCGACCCATGGCACGCGCAACCTCGGAGTAGGATCGCGTCTGCCCGTACGGGATTTCCCGCAGCGCCTGCCAGACCCTTACTTCGAAAGGCGTCCCGCTTACGTCCGTCGGAACGTCGAGCGAGCTTATGGCGCCTTCGAGGTGGCGCACGATGTCGTCTGCCCAGCGACGCAGGTCGGCGTTCTGCTCCCCGCCCTCTCTCGCGGCCAAGCGGACCCGCTCCGCGTTGGGATACTCTCCCGCAAGCCCTCGCTCCAGCACAGCATCGTCCGGTCCAAGCTGTACCGCGCACACACCCCGAGCCGTCGCCGCCACCAGCACCTGTCCGAACCGGGTCGAGCGAGTCGTGTAGCGGATTCGCTCTCCCTTACCTCCGCGGCGGTATGCGGCCGGCGTCATGCCGAGGTGCGTCTCCGCAGCTTCGTACACCCGGCTGCTCGCGCTGTAGCCCGCGTCGAAGGTCGCACGGCTCACTGTGGCCCCGTCGCGTAGCGCCGCCTTGAGGCGGTCGGCTCTCAACGCCGCGGCGTACCTTCTGGGAGATACTCCGACAATACGGCTGAACTCGCGCTGAAGATGGTGAGGACTGAGACCAACCTCTCGCGCGAGAGTCGGAAGCGTGACTGCCTCGTCGAGGTGGCTCTCGAGGAATTGCCGAGCCCGACTGACCGCGAGATCGATCGGCTTCTTCTGATCACGCGGGTGGCAGCGGAGGCAGGCGCGATACCCATCGGCCTCCGCCGCGGCCGGAGTACGATAGAACGTGACGTTCTTGCGGAGAGGCCGTCGCGAGGGGCAGCTGGCCCGGCAATAGACCTCGGTCGTCGCCACGGCGTACACGAAGTCTCCATCGCGCCGGGCATCCCGGGCGATCACCGCCGCCCAGGAATCCGTCTCATCCATTTCTGTCGCTATCTGCTGGCTCAGTGGGCTCACTGCCGTCGCCATCTTCGTCGCCTCCAATGTAAGCAGGACCGCCGAGTCGTCTGCCCGGCGACCCGTGACGAAGGACTTTGCTTGGATGAGGGAAGAGCGGCTACCCGGATCTTGCGGTGGAATCTCCCTTGGCTTCGTCCAGGATCCGCTGGTAGAGCGCAACATGCCGTTCCGCCATGGCCGCCTGGGTGAATTGCTCGGCGACACGGCGCTGGCCAGCCTGTCCCAGCCGTCGCCGCATCTGGGGATCGTGAGCCAGCGTGCCGAGCGCCTGCGCCAGCGCTCCGACATCTCGCAGCGGCACCTCGAGCCCGGTGGTCCCCGGGACGTTGACCTCCCGCACCGCGCTGGGGAGCGCAGTCGTGATGACGGGCCGGCCAGCCGCCATCGCTTCGAGGACCACGAGGCCGAACATCTCCTCGACCGTCACCGACGGCAGGACCAAAAAGTCGGCATCCGCCATGCGACGAGGCAGGTCATCATCGGGATACTCCCCCCACCACCGAACCCGGTCGCTTACCGCGAGCGCTTGCGCGAGCGTCCGGAGCCGGGGCAGCTCGGGGCCGCTACCGACTACCTCGAGTCGGAGGTCCGGGACGCGCTCCAGCGCGCGAAGCAGGATGTCCACTCCCTTGTAAGGAACCAGTCGGCCGATGAAAAT
Source organism: Gemmatimonadota bacterium (assembly GCA_046733215.1). Classification (GTDB taxonomy): domain Bacteria; phylum Gemmatimonadota; class Gemmatimonadetes; order Gemmatimonadales; family GWC2-71-9; genus DASQPE01. The sequence goes on along the minus strand of JBKPOS010000050.1, from coordinate 314 downwards.
CGCGCGAGCCGGGGCATCGGGCGGTGGCGGCGGAACGAACATCCACCGTCGCTCGTCGATGCCGAAGGGAATGACCTCCACCTTGCCCTCGAACCCGGTCAGCTCGGTGGACAGCGCCACGTGCGCCCGGCTCGGGACGACGACAGCCCTGGCGCGTCGCAGGACCAGCCGGGCCGAAGGCCGATAGATCCCACGGCGGGCATCGGCGTGCTGAGTGACAACGACGGGCGTGCGCCTCGCCCGAAGAAGGCAGGCTATATCCGCGAGCGGGTGGGGGTGGTGGACGTGGATGATGTCGGCGCGCTTCCAGGCGG
>JBKPOS010000049.1:0-20746 GCA_046733215.1 Gemmatimonadota bacterium | reverse complement strand
GCGCAGTACGGGTATGACATGACCCGGATCCCGTTTGCCGTCCAGTACAACAAACGGGATCTCCCCAACGCGGCCCCGATTCCCGAGCTGCAGGCGGCACTCAATCCCGGATGGCCGGTGAGTGACGCGGGACGTCAGCGCCTGACACCGGACCCGTATCACGAGGGCGAGTACCTGACGTACCAACAGGACGCTCAGTGGATCGAGCGGGCACCCTATTTCGAGGCCGTCGCATTGACCGGCGATGGCGTGTTCGACACCTTGCGCGCGATCAGCAAGAGCGTCGTGAAAGCGCTCGGATAGGGGCGAAGATGTGGACGCTACCCAACATCATCACGATCGTGCGGATCTGCTTCACGCCGGTCATCGCGCTGCTGCCGTTCATTGCCGGCTACTGGCCCAAGCTCATCTGCTTCGTGATTTTCGTAGCGGCCGCTGTAAGCGATGTGTTCGATGGCTATCTCGCCCGCTCCCGTAAGCAGGTCACCGATCTCGGTATTCTCCTCGATCCCATTGCCGACAAACTGCTGCTCTTTTCCACCCTGATCCCCATTTACTGGATCTCGCGCCAGCGCCACGATCTGTACGACATCCCGCTTTGGGGCAGCATCCCGCTTTGGGTTTGCGTCCTGCTGATCGGGAGGGAGCTGGCCATGACCGGTTTTCGGTGGTGGGCCAAGCACCGCGGTGTGATCATCCCCGCAGGGGGCGCCGGAAAGCTCAAGACGGTCATTCAGAACATCTTCATCGGGGCGACCATTGCGTGGTTCGCATTCCGTGATGCGCGCAAGCCGCTCGGCTGGGAGCACAGCCGTTTCGCCGACTATTGGAACGAGTTCCATGGCAGCTTCGTAGCGGTGACCCTCGCGATCGCAGCTCTGCTCACGGTGTACTCCTTTGCTACCTACATCTACCACCATCGGCATCTGTTCTCCGCTCGCGCTCGCTGATACCACTTCCGGCTCGCCTTCGCCCCGCTAGGCAGTGCATCCTTAAGGCATGAATATCGAGATCGTCACGATTGGTACCGAGCTGCTGCTTGGCTACACGCTGGACAGCAACGGTGCCGAGATCGCCCGGGCCCTGGGCGAGCATGGGGTGCGTGTGGTACGCAGGACATCGGTGGGCGACCGTGGTCCGGAGATTGGCGACGCGGTGCGTGATGCGCTTGCCCGCACCGGTGCCGTGCTGACCACCGGTGGTCTCGGCCCGACTCGGGACGATGTCAGCAAGAGAGCGGTTGCCGAGCTGCTGGGAGTACCTCTTCGATTCGACGACTCGGTGTGGAAAGCGCTGGTTGCCCGATTCGCCAAGCTGGGTCGGGTCCCGGTTGCGTCAAATCGGGTTCAGGCAGAGGTACCTGAGGGCGCGGTCGTGTTGCCCAATCGTTGGGGCACGGCACCGGGACTGTGGCTCGACTCAGACAAGCTGGGCAGGCGCGACGGGGCACGCGGGCTCGTCATCATGCTGCCCGGTGTTCCGCGGGAAATGCGGAATCTGCTGCAGCACGAGGTCATTCCCCGGCTGGCCGAAGCCGATTCCGGCACTGTGGTCCGGTCGCTCACCGTCCGCACCACGGGGATCCCGGAATCCACCTTGGCCGAACGGCTCGGCGAGATCGAGTCTGAAATCGTGCCCCTTACGCTGGCATACCTGCCCGGTGAGGAGGGAGTCGATCTACGGCTCACTGCCTGGGCGCTTGCTTCGGATGACGCCGAGCGACGGCTTCGTTCGGCGGCGGACCTGTTGCACGCGCGAGCCCGAGAGCACATCTACGGCGAAGGCGACACCGACCTGGCAGCGCTCGTGCTGGAGGCGGCGCGCTCGAAACGTCTTCACATCGCCGCAGCCGAGTCGTGCACTGGTGGGCTCCTGGCGAAGCGGCTGACCGACACGCCGGGTAGCTCGGATGTCTTCCGTGGGGGAGTCGTGGTCTACGACAACGATCTCAAAACTTCGCTGTTGGACGTTCCCCTGGAACTGATCGAGAGGCACGGTGCGGTGAGCGAAGAAGTGGCCCGCGCCATGGCGGTCGGTGCTCTCGCGCGGCTCGATGCGGAGCTTGCAGCCGCGGTCACCGGGATCGCCGGTCCAGGCGGTGGAACTCCCGAGAAACCGGTGGGTACGGTCTGGTTTGCCACAGCCGTCGGCGAAGATGTTGCAGCTGTACGGAGCGTGGTGCCGGGATCGCGTTCCGAGATTCGGGCACGAGCTGCTCAGGCTGCGTTGTATCTCCTGCTTCGGAGACTGCGCCAGTCCGCCTGAACGATCACCCTCCGAACGACGGGGCGTCATCGCCGCCCCCTGGAAGCCATGGTTATTTTACTGGGTACTTTCGAGACACGAGTGTGCAAGTGACTGAAAACGACTGGTTTAGCAGCGACGATCGGAACCAGGGTGACGCCGGTGGCGAGCCCGCTCCTACTGACACGGCGTCTGCCGACGGTTCCGCGGAGGGCGGCGGCCCTGCGCCCGGTTTTCCCGGAGTTCCGGCCGCGCCGGCGACAGAGGCGGTGCGCCGCCTCGAGGATGAGGTGGCGCAGGCGAGGGATCGCCATCTGCGTCTCGCCGCCGAGTTCGACAATTATCGAAAGCGGATTGCCAAGGAACGAGTCGAGCTGTCCGATCGGGCCCAGGCAGCATTCGTGATCCGTCTGGTCGACGTGCTCGATGATCTGGATCGCATCGTGGACGACGCCCGGAATACCCCTCCGGACGCTCTGCGCGAAGCGTTGGTCCTCGTGGACCGGAAACTCCGCAAGGAGCTGGAAGCCGCAGGAGTCGAGCGGATCGATCCGGTGGGCCGCGCGTTCGACCCGAGCGAGCACGAGGCCGTGTCTACTGTCCCTCCGCCGGAGCCGGATAAGGACCACATGGTGAGCGCAACCTTTCAAACGGGATACCGCTTCAAGGGTCAGCTTGTGAGGCCGGCGCGCGTTCAGGTCTATTCGAGTCAGGGTGCAGGCTGACCGTGGCAGCTAAGGACTTTTATCAGGTTCTCGGGGTTTCTGATACCGCTAGCCAGGCCGAGATCAAGAAAGCCTATCGCAGGCTGGCAAAGCAGTATCACCCGGACGCCAATCCGAACAACACGCAGGCCGCGGAGCGCTTCAAGGAGATCTCCGAGGCGCATTCGATTCTCTCTGACGCCGACAAGCGGAAGCAGTACGATCAGATGCGGAAGCTGGGGGCGTTCGATGGATTCGCGCGGCGGACGGCCGGCGCCGGCGCCCGGGGCGGACCGGGTGCGCAGGGAGGGTTCAGCGGCGGGTTCAGCACCGAAGACGTCGATCTCGGTGATTTCAGTGGCTTCGGTCTGGGCGACATCTTCTCGTCCATCTTTGGGCGAGGTCGGCGCGACGAGCGAGTTGAAAGCCTCGAGACCCTGATCGATGTGCCCTTCCGCGTCGCGACGCTGGGAGGAAAGGTCTCGGTCAATCTTCCGGTTACGGAGGCTTGCCCAACCTGCCATGGCAGCGGGGGAGCACCCGGCGCGACGTTCTCGACCTGTCCCGAGTGTCAGGGCCGGGGGACCATCTCGTTCGGCCAGGGTGGGTTCGCCGTCAATCGCCCGTGCCCTCAGTGTCGGGGCCGTGGGAAAATTCCGTCGGAGCCGTGTCCCACCTGTCAGGGCGCGGGCGACGTGCGCACGCAACGCCGGGTGTCGATCACCGTTCCTCCGGGCACCGAGTCGGGGACCAAGGTCCGTCTGACTGGCCAGGGTCTCCCCGGGCGCCCCGGTCAGCCCGCCGGCGATCTGATCGTCACGTTCCAGGTGCAGCCGGACCGCTTCTTCCGGCGTGATGGTCTCGACATCATCTGTGAGGTTCCCATCAACCTGGCGCAGGCGGTGCTCGGCACCCGGCTTCGGGTCCGCACGATCGACGGCAAGAAGGTGATGCTCAAGATCCCACCCGGCACCCAGCCGGGACGCCGCTTCCGGGTGAAGGGCATGGGGATCGAGAAGAACGGCCGGCGGGGAGATCAACTGGTCGAAATCCAGGTCACGGTGCCGGAGCACCTGTCGGCGGAGCAAGAGGAGTTGATGAAGAAGTTTGCGGAGATGGGCAAGATGGCCTACTAGCTATCAGCTACTCGTTGTACGACGGCCCTCCGATGCATCGGAGGGCCGTCGGTCTTACGAACTATCTGATAAGAGCTGCCAGCTGTCAGTTATCCTACCGTCCCACTGCCTCTGCCAATATCCGATGCGTCGCACGCTCGGTCTCCGGGCCGGACGGGCTGCGTTGCGCGTAGGTCCCATCGGGCTGAAGGTCCCACGCCTGCCGATTGTCGCTCCACATAAGCTCGAGCAGCGTTCTGATACTTTGCCGATGCGCAGGATTCTGAATCGGAAGCACGCACTCGATCCGCCGATCCAGGTTGCGCGGCATCCAGTCCGCCGACCCGATATAGACCTCTTCCTGGCCCCCGTTGAGGAAGTAGAATGCCCGCGAATGCTCCAGGAAGCGGCCGATGATGCTGATCACGCGGATGTTGTCGCTGACGCCGGGGAGGCCCGGGCGGAGACAGCAGATGCCTCGAACGATCAGGTCGATTGAGACGCCGGCGCGCGAGGCTTCGTACAGGGCAGCGATGATGTCGGGATCGACCAGCGCGTTCATCTTGGCGAAGATCCGTGCCGGGCGGCCGGCTTCCTTGTGGCGAATTTCGCGGCGGATCATTTCGATGAACCGCTCCCGCATCCCGCGCGGCGCCACGATCAGCTTGCGGTAGCCGGAGGGCTGGGCGAAGCCAGTAAGCACGTTGAAGAGGTCGGTCAGGTCCGCGCCGAGATCGGGGTCGTCTGACAGCAATCCGAAGTCGGTGTAGAGCCGGGCGGTCTTCGGGTTATAGTTGCCGGTCCCGATGTGCACGTAGCGGCGCATCGTCTCGCCTTCACGCCGCACCACGAGCATCACTTTCGCGTGGGTCTTGAGGCCGGCTACTCCGTAGCTGACGTGCACCCCGACGTCTTCCAGGCGCTGGGCCCAGATGATGTTGTTCTCCTCGTCGAACCGAGCCTGCAGCTCGATCAGAACCGCCACTTGCTTCCCGCGCTCGGCGGCATGGGCCAGCGTCCGGGCGATGCTGGAGTCACCGCCCGTGCGATAGAGCGTCAGCTTGATCGCCACGACCTCCGGATCGTCCGCGGCGGTCTGAATGAATCGTTCGACGGAGGTCGCGAAGTTGTCGTACGGATGGTGGAGCAGGACGTCGCCTTCCTTCACGACATCGAACATGCTTCGGGTCCCTGCCAGCCGGGCCTGAGTGCCGGGGTGGAACGGCGGATCCTTTAGCGCCGGAACCTCCAGAGAAGCCAGACTGAGCAAATCCGCGGTGTCGAGGAGTCCGCTCATCTCGTAAACGTCGTCCAACGCCAGCGGTTGGGCCGGCTGCTCCTGCTCGTCAGTGAACTCGGCCAGCAGGAGCTGCCGGAGTGAGCCGGGCATCTGCGCCTGAACCTCGATCCGGACCACCTCCGCGAACCGCCGGTTCCGCACTTCTTCCTGAATCAGGCTCAGGAGATCTTCTGCTTCGTCGCTGTTCTCGATCTGGAGATCCGTATTCCGGGTGATCCGGAATGGATACCAGCCGAGGATTTCAACTCCCGGGAAGAGCGACTCAAGGTTCGCGCCGATCACCTGCTCGAGCGGCACGAACCGGTTGGTTGCCGTCAGCGGCACCCATCGCGGCAGAATCTTGGGCACCTTCACCCGGGCAAAGCGCTCTTCGCCGTCGGCATCGCGAAGCACGACTGCCAGTGACAGGCTCAGATTCGATATGTAGGGAAAGGGGTGGCCGGGATCGACTGCGAGCGGGGTAAGGACGGGAAAGACGTTCGCCTGAAAGTAACGATCGAGATGCGCCCGATCGGTCGGGCTCAGGTCGCTCACCCGCAAGACCAGATGCACACCGTGTTCGGCCAGAGCCGGAATCACGTCGTGCATGAGACAATCCTGATGCAACCGGAACTGCTCACGTACCGTCGAGCAGATCGCCCGGAGTTGATCTTCCGGGGTCATGCCGTCGGCAGTCCGCTCTACGATTCCTGCAGCGAGTTGCTGCTTGAGACCGGCCACCCGGACCTGGAAGAACTCATCCAGATTGCTGCTGAAGATGCCGAGAAACTTGAGGCGCTCGAGAAGAGGAGTGCGCTGGTCCAGCGCTTCGTGGAGCACCCGACGATTGAACTCGAGCCAGGACAACTCTCGGTTCAGATAGAGCGACGGATGCCGGAGATCGAGAACCGGCGGCTCGGCCGCGAGTTGGGGCGGAGGCGATACCTGCGTCATGCCTACCAATGTACCCAACGCGGGCCGCTTGAGGGAATCGCCTCTAACGGCTTCGTAACAGATGGTGGGACAATGGCTTACACCGATGTCCCTCGATCAGGTCGATCTCTGCCTTGTGCCGCCCGGCCTACAAAAAGCGTGAGCAACGTGCTCACCACGCCGATTACCAGGCCGCCCAGCAGGGCCGCAACGAAGCCATCTACATGAAAACCGAGATCGAGTCTGGTAGAGAGCCAGGAGGTGATACCCAGCATCGCGGCGTTGATGACGAGAAGGAATAGCCCCAGCGTGACTACGATGAGAGGACAACTGAGCATCGTAAGCACGGGCCGTACGACGGCATTCACCAACCCGAACACCAGCGCGACCAGCAGGAGCTTTCCTATCCCGCCGGTGAAATGCATCCCCGGAATGAGCTGAACCGCGATGAAGAGCGCGGCTGCATTGATGATGAGACGAATCAATAGATGACGCACAGTGAACGCTCAGCGAAGGAAGCTCTCGAACCAGTCGAGGATCGTTCCCCACCAGAGTCGGCGATTCCTTGGTTTGAGAACGAAATGGCCCTCGTCCGGAAAGTACAGGAACTTGGCCGGAACGCCACGGAGCTTGAGCGCGCTGAACGCCTGGTAGCCTTCCGACACATCCACTCGAAAGTCCTGCTGCCCGTGAACGATCAGCATGGGAGTGGACCAGTTGGCGATCGAGTTTGCGGGCGACCATTTCTCCATGACCGCCCGTGCGTTGGGCGAGAGCTGCGAGCCCCCGAACTCCCAAATGGGAAACCAGAGCTCCTCGGTCGAGCCGCTCATCGAGACGGGGTTGAACACACCGTCATGTGCGGCCAAGGCCCTGAAGCGAGTCGTGTGCCCGGCGATCCAATAGATCATATAGCCGCCATACGAGGCGCCGGCAGCTCCCAGCCTCTTGGGATCGATATACGGTCTCCCGGCTAAGACGGCGTCGAGGCCTTTCATCAGATCGTCATACGGGCCATCGCCCCAATTGCGCGAGACCGCATCTGTGAATGCCTGTCCGTATCCGGTGGAACCGTGTGGATTCACTGCCGCCACGACGTACCCACGGGCCGCGAACATGGCGTAGTTCCAGCGCTGATGCCACTCGTCGGCCCATGCGCTCTGCGGGCCTCCGTGGATCAGATAGAGCAGGGGATAGGACTTGGTCGAATCGAACTGAGGTGGCTTGAGGAGCCAGCCGAACACGGAATCGCCGCTGGCGCCCACGAATCCGAACGATTCGAGTGGTCTCAGGTCCAGTTGCGCGAGAGCAGCTCGATTGAGAGTGGTGAGCGCCCGCTGACCCTTCCCATCCGGATTCATCGCCCACAGCTCAGGTGGCGCTGTGGCCGATTGGTGAAGAAAAACCAGAGGGCTTCCCTTTCCGGCCACCTGAACCGAGCTGTTTCTGCCCCCGCCGATCAGCCTGCTTCGCTTTCCTCCGGGGACATCGATCCGATACAGAACGCCCTGCCCGCGTTCTTCGACTTCCGCCACCACACCGCGCGAATCCGGGAGCCAGATGAACGCCGAAATGCTCATCGACCAATCGGCGGTCAGCGAACGCCGGCGACCAGTGGCCGGCTCGTAGAGCATGAGCTCTTGCCGATCGGACTCGAACCCCGGTCGTTGAGCCGCCAGGTACGCGATGTACCGACCATCGGACGAGTACGCGGGGCTTTGGTCGTTGGCCGGATTCGTGGTAATCGGCTTGAGCCCGGCTCCCTCGAGCGAAATGACAAAGATGTCGTTGTTGGTGCTGGTGGCTACGCTCGAGTCCGAGTTGGACGTCACCGCCACCTCTCGCCCGGACGGAGCCAGGGCGAGATCGTGCCCGCCGAGCGCCAGGGTCGGGAAGTCTCGATCGATCGGCGTGAGGTCCGTAACGCTCTGGGTGGCCAGCGTGTATCGGAGCACGTGCTGGCGGAGGCCGACACGCCACTCGTTCCAGTGGCGATAGAAAAGAGACGTCCAGATCCGGGCATCGGTCGGATATTCGCCGTTTCGCCGCTCGATTTCCGATTGCGCGGGCCATTTGAGGTCGGAGACGAGGAAGAGGTCACGCCCATCGCGAGACCACTGGAAATCGCTCACGCTGGTCGACACCGATGTCAGCTTGGTGGGCTCACCCCCGCGAATAGGGATTTGCCAGACCTGGGTGACGCCGTCACGGGTCGAGAGGAAGCCGAGGCGCTCTCCGTCCGGACTCCACCGGGGTGCCCGATCGGTTCCGGTTCCATCGGTGACTTGCCACGCGCTGTCTCGATCGGTGCGAGCGAGCCAGATCCTGCCGACGTTTCGATTTTCAGCGAGCGACGGGACGGAGACTACGAAGGCAATCAGTTTTCCATCAGGGGAAAGCTGCGGATCACTTGCGAGCTTGAGCGCGAGGAAGTCGTCGACCCCGAGGGAATGCGGAGCACCCGTCTGAGAGAGGACGGGGTTCGGGCTAAGACCAATGGCGGAGACGAGCAGGGCGAGCGCCCCGCCGATTCTCATGCGATGACCCCGCCGCCCAATACTCGCTGGTCGAGGCCATACAGCACGCCCGACTGCCCGGGACTGATCGCACGAACCGGCTGGGCCAAAGCCAACTCGAGACTGCCGTCCTCAGACGCCAGGACAGTCCCCCCAACCGCCACGGCGCGGTAGCGGAGCTGCACGGCACAGGTGTCTCCCGGTACGAGCGGGTCGGTTAGCCAATTGATTTCGTCCAAACGGACGTGCGAACCTGCCAGATCCCGGCTGGTACCTACCACGACCTCGCGCGTTTCCGGGCGAATCGCTACGACGTAGCGCGCCTCCGAGGCGCCGCCCGGCAGTCCCTTTCGCTGCCCAACGGTGAATCGCGCAAAGCCGGCGTGCTCACCAATTACGTCGCCGCTGGTTGTGACGAAAGCGCCCGGCTCGAGCGCTGCCGCGCCGGCCGGCAGGTGGCGCTCCAGCACGGCGACGTAGTCGTCGTCCGGAACGAAACAAATCTCCACGGATTCTTTCTTGTCTGCCGTGACGAGACCCAGCCGGCGAGCGTAGGCTCGGGTTTCGCTCTTGGTGAGACTGCCCACGGGCGTGAGCATGCGCGCGACCACGCTGCGGTCGATTCCCCAGAGGAAGTAGCTCTGATCCTTCCCGGGATCCCGCCCCCGGAACAACGAACCGTCTCGCGCAACGACGTAGTGGCCGGTTGCGAGGTAACGACAACCGAGCGCGTCGGCATGAGCCAGCAGATCGCGAAACTTGGTGAACGAATTGCAGCGGACGCACGGAATTGGCGTCCGTCCCCGACTGTACTCGTCCACAAAATTCTGGATCACGTGCAGGTTGAACCGGTTCTCCAGGTTCAGCACGTAGTGCGGGATTCCCAGGGTGTACGCCACGTTCCGCGCATCCTCGACGGAATCCAGCGAGCAGCAAGGCCGGTCCGGGACCGAGTCGCTGTAGCAGAAGAGCTTCATCGTAGCGCCGACCACGTCGTACCCGGACTCGACCAGTAGGGCCGCGGCAACCGAGCTGTCCACGCCGCCCGACATGGCGACCAGAACGCGCTCAGCCATGGCTCGAGGCTCCTGCGGCCGACCGCACTCGCGCGACCACACGCGGGAACTCCTCAACGACGCGGTCAATGTCGGCTTTCGTCGTGGTCCGTCCCAGGCTGAAGCGCACCGCGCTGATGGCAAGGTCCCGAGGAATACCCATCGCGACCAGGACATGGGACGGCTCGACCGCTCCAGTGGTGCAGGCCGATCCGCTGGACGCAGCGATTCCGGCCTGATCCAGATGGACCAATAGAGTCTCCGAGTCGGTGCCGGGCACGCAGACGTTCAGAATGTGAGGCACCCGCTCAGCGCTCTCCCCGACTACTACGAGGTCCAAGACAGCCGTCCTCAGCCGATCCCGAAGCTCATTGCGGAGACCGGCAAGATGACGGCCGTGCTCGGGCTGCTCGCGGGCGGCGAGCTCCGCGGCGCAACCGAAGGCCACGGCGCCGGAGATATTTTCGGTGCCGGGACGGATTCCGGCCTGTTGCGAACCACCCTGAATCAAGGGATGAACCATGTCCCGGCTGCGGACCATGAGCGCGCCGACGCCCTTCGGGCCCCCGATCTTATGGGCAGAGAGGCTAAGGAGATCGCAGAGGATCTCGCCCAGGCGGAGGGGCAGATTGCCGAATGCCTGAACTGCATCAGTGTGAAACAGAACACCCGCAGCCCGGCACCGCCGCCCGATCTCGGCGATTGGCTGAATCACTCCTGTCTCGTTGTTCACCCACATCACCGAGACGACAGCAGGGCGCCGGGTCAGGACCTGGTCGAGATGGTTGAGGTCGACTACTCCGTTGCGATCGACTGCAATGCTCTCTTCGCTGCCACCGAGATGGGCAACGGCGTGCGCAGCCGCCAGCACCGCCTTGTGCTCGACGGCAGACACGGCGGCCCGCATCGGCCTGCCGCCGTCACGTGCCGCAAGCGCGGCGCCCAGGACCGCCAGGTTGTCTGCTTCGGTTCCGCCGGACGTGAAGAATACCTGCCCGGGCTCGGCGCCAATGGCTTGGGCGACTTGCCTGCGGGCTCGATCCAGGCCCGCGCGAGAGGTCCTTCCGGCCTGGTGTGCACTCGAGGGATTACCAAAGGCCTGTTCGTCGAGGTACGGGAGCATAGCGTCCCGCGCCTCGGGGCGCACTGGTGTCGTCGCGGCGTGATCGAGATAGACGAACGGCTGCATGGAGGAAACCTAAGCGGTCGATCGACGGGTCACATGCTCTGGCCTTCCAGCTTCACTACGTCGTCTACCACCATCGTCTCGTAGGTGAAGAACGGCTCGCCGTAGCGACGCCGGATGAGAGACCCGTAATGTGCGTTTTGAGTTTCGACCAGCGAATACAGGTCCTGGCCGGTCGGAAAGATTTCGCCTGCGGCCTTCACGCCATCGAACTGACTCGAGTAGCAGCGGATTGCGTTCATTTTCCGCTCGAATTGGGCGGAGATGTCGACAACGAAGGTGGGCTTCACCGGGTCTTCGCGATAGGCTAGCGCATACAGGATTTTTGCCGGGCGATGCGGCGTTCCTGGCGCCGGATAGCGGGCCAGCCCGGCCAGGTAGCAGGCATCGCGGCCAACTTCGGAGGCGATTCGGTGGTCCGGATGGCGCCCGATGGAAAACGGGAGAATGACCACCCGGGGCGCAAAATGCCGGATGTGCTCGACCAGCACCCGCCGCGCCGCGTCGTCGTTCTGCAGGTGAGCATCGGGAAGCCCTGCATTGCGTCGCTCCTGGACGCCGAGGACTTTCGCTGCCTCGGCGGCCTCGCGAGCGCGAAGCTCGATGCTGCCGCGCGTCCCCGTCTCCCCCGCCGTCAGATCCAGGATGGCTGTGCGATACCCCGCGTCGCGCGCGCGAAGCAGGGTACCGGCGCAGGTGAGCTCGACGTCGTCACGGTGGGCGGCGATGGCAAGGATATCGATCGGCATGGCGGGGAATGTAGCGTCAGCCCTGGCATCGCGCGGGGCGCTCGCGCGCCGTGGCGGAGGTGGCTTGGGCGCTCTTGATGCAGTGGTGCTCCGAAGAACGCGTCAGTGAGCCGATATCGAACGGAGACGGGAGCGTGGGGCCGGGGGGGTGCTGGCAAAGCCCCACCAACCCCAGCACCCCCGACCCCCACGCTCCCGTCTCCGCACGATCGACGATCTGCAGCGTTCGGAGGAGCCCAAGCCACTCCGCGCGTCCCGCACGGCGTACGAGCTGCACGGGCGCGCGGTGCCAGGGCTCTACGCGAGCCGGGGTCTCCGCCAGCGCCGGATCCCCCACACCACGGTGCCGCCGGCCAGGGTCACCGGCACCAACACCCCGAGCGAGGCGATGAAGGCAGCGACCAGCTCGACGAAGTTCCGCCACGCGCGCTCGAACGCACGCACCAGGACATTCGACCCCGGACGCCCCACGACCGGAATCGGCTCATGGACGGTGATCGAGAGTGAGCTGGTTGCAACGCGTGTTTGGAGGTAGCGCAGCCGCCCTTCGTAGCGCTCGATTTCTTCCCGGACCCGGGCCAGCTCGCGCTCCACGGAGAGGACATCCTGCAAGCGACCTGTACGAGTGGCGAGCAGGTCGATCAGACGACTCTCGAGCCGCTTGGCATTCGTCACCCGGGCGCTCACGTCCACGAACTCCTCACCGACATCCTCAACGGCCACGGTCACGCCTTCGACCTTACCGATCGGCTCGAGTCCGGCGACCAGATCGTCGAAACGCGCTGCCGGAACCTTGATTTCCAGAGTGGCCTGACGGTACTGCGCGGGGCCGGCCTGGATGGACGTGTTCGCCACGTAACCACCGAGCCGCGCGGCGAGCCCCCGTACCGTGGTGAGGGCCGGTTCCAGTGAATCGATGCGGATGCTCGCGCTTCCAGTCCGGATCACCATTGGGCTCGTCATGGTGGACCATGGCTGGCTCTGGTGAAGGGACTGAGGCAGCTCCGCAGGACTGGCCTCAGGCTCCCTGGCTGCCGCGCTTCCGGTGAGCCCGACGTCGCTGCGAAATGGTTGGGTCTTGAGCGCGTCGGCTGCTTGATTTGTGGCTGGCGTGCTCGGGCGGTCTTTCCCGAGGTGACTCGACGAGGCCCGTTCGGTTTGACACGCAAGGGTATTGAGGGCCAGCGCAAGCGGGATGGCCAGACGGTAGCGCACAATTGCCTCCTTGAAGGTCCCAGGAGATGCAAAATCCTCGAAAACTTGCACGCCGACCGTTCGTCCTGTCTTGACAAGAATAGTTGTCGGCGCTAGCTATGATCCATGATGCCTGCACCTGTCCGCAAGCCGGTCCCCACCACTGACGACCCTGTCCACGTCGTGCGTGGGGCAGGGCAAGCGGCCGCCCTGCTCAATCCCGATCGCGTGCGCATCCTGGAAGCCCTCCGCGATCCCGCCTCAGCCACCGCTCTCTCGAGCCAGGTCAGCATGACCCGGCAACGGGTCAACTACCACCTCCGTGAGCTCGAGCGCGCTGGGCTGGTCGAGCTGGTGGAGGAGCGACGGAAGGGCAATTGCACCGAGCGGATCCTTCGCGCTTCCGCCCGCTCGTTTCTGATCAGTCCGGAGGTCCTCGGGGCTGTCGGACCGGCCGCGGGTGCCACGGGTGTCCAGGACCGGTTCTCGGCTGCATACCTGATAACAGCGGTGGCTCGCGTGCTGCGCGACGTGGGCCTCCTACGACACCGGGCCGACGAGGCCGGCAAGCCTCTCGCAACCCTCGCCCTCGAGACCGACATCACCTTCGCATCTGCGGGAGACCGGGCTGCCTTTGCCGAAGAGTTGAGCGGCACGCTGGCAGCCCTCGCGGCCAAGTACCATCGAGATCAGCCGGGCGGCCGGCGATTCCATTTTGTGCTCGGCGGCTATCCGGCAATCACCAAGCGGGAGGATCGGTCCAATGCCGAGCAAGACTCTCATGCCTGATCAGGTACGTTGGGGTGAGCAAGGAACTGTCGGTGGACTTCGGACTCCAATCGAAGACATGGTCATCCTCGATGTTCCGCCCGAGCTGGTATGGCGGGCGCTCACCGATGCAGAGGAACTAACGCGCTGGTTTCCGTTTGCTGCGATCGTAGAACCCGGCGTAGGGGGCAGCATTGGCCTGTCATGGGGCCAAGGGTTCGAAAAGGCGGTGATCGAAGTCTGGGAGCCCAATCGCCGGTTGCGCACGGTAGAGCGCCGCCCCGACTCCGCCGGGCGCGTGGTTGAAATCGCCGTGGACTTTCTGATCGAGAGCGAAGGCGGCAAGACCGCCCTTCGCGTCGTTCATTCCGGCTTTGGTGCGAGCGCTGAGTGGAACGAGGAGTATGACGGTACCGTCCGCGGATGGCGCTATGAGCTTCGCGGTCTGGGCCATTACCTGGCCAGTCACGCAGGGATCCACCGGCGAGTCGCTGTCGCAGAGACTGCCACGTCGCTGTCGCCGGAAGCGAGCTACGAACGCATCATGGGGCCGAACGGCCTGGGTGCAACTCCGAAGATCATGGGGCTCAATGAAGGAGATTCCTACCAAATCTCGGGTGCCGCCGGTGTTTTCGAGGGGACCGTACTGGTGAATGGACCGCCGTTCGAGTTCTCCGGGACTGTGAGCAACCTGAACGATGCCCTGCTCCGTTATGAGTTGTACGGGGGACGAGCCAAGCTTTGGGTGGCCACCTGGGGGGTTGAAGAGTCGCGCGTCGAACAGGTGGAGGCCGGATTGAGGAAGTGTTTGGGGGCGCTGTGAAAATGCTGCTGCATTCGGAACGACACAGCCTCATTCGTGTCGCAGCGCCTCCACCGGATCCATCCGGGCGGCTCGATTCGCCGGGTACAAACCGAACGTGAGTCCGATGCCGATGCTCACGCCGGCGGCGAGGCCGGCACTCCAGAGCGGCGCTTGCGATTCGATTCGAAGGGCCAGCTTGAGCAGCTCGCCGGTGCCGAGCCCCATCGCGATCCCGATGATTCCGCCTATCGAGGTGAGTGTGGCCGCCTCGACCAGAAACTGCCACAGGATCTCTCGACGGGTGGCGCCCAGTGCCTTGCGAAGGCCGATCTCGCGGGTCCGATCGGTTACCGACACCATCATGATGGCCATGACACCGATGCCACCTACCAGAAGTGCGACACTAGAGAGTGCCACCATGGCAATGAAGAAGTACGAAGTAAAGTTGCTCACCACGGCGAGGATCTGATCCTGGGTGATCAGGTCAAAAGTGTCGGGCATGCCAGGGCGCAGGTTGCGCACCCGGCGCAGTGCCGAAATGACTGCGTCCTTGGCGTCGTCCACCGACACGCCGAACCGTGGCTTGGCCGCAATGAAAAGCGCGTTGGTATTGTCGTATCGGTAGTTCTGGCGGGCATATTCGAACGGCATCACGCCCGCTGTTTGCTGACCTGGCGGCTCGAAGATGTTGCCTGGCCGTTCCCAGATGCCAATCACCCGGAGCGACTTGCCGCCGATTCTCACGAACCGGCCCACGACATCAATCTGGCCGAATAGCCGCTCAGCAATCTCGTTTTCCAAAACCACCACCGGCTCCCCCGCCAGCTCGGCGCGACTGAAAAAGCGTCCGCGGAGCAACGCTCCACCCTGGATATTCATGAAGCCATCGTCCGCGCCGAACACGGTTACCGTCTGGGTTCGCTCTCCCCCGTATTCCACCCGCTCGAACAGCTGAACCCACATCCCGGCGTACCCGATCTGCGGGATTCGCTGCATGGCGTCGGCGTCGGTCGTTTCGAGTACCGGCCTGATGCGGACCTCGTACGGCAGGCGATCGGGATTGAGCGGGGTCTGGGAAAAAAACCGCATGACGTAGAACGCCGTTGGCCCGGCGACTTCGATGGCGTTGAATATCTGAGTGCGGATGCCCTGGACCATCGAGGCGATGGCCATAACCGTTGTCACGCCGATGACGACGCCGAGAATCGTGAGCAGGGAGCGCAGCTTATTGGCACGCATCGCGTCGAGCGCGATGACCACACCCTCTCGAACATTGCGCAGTACCATGACTATTCGACCCGGAGCGCGCTGATCGGGTCGAGCCGGGCGGCGCGCCCGGCTGGATAGACCCCGAAGATGATCCCGGTGCCGGCGCCCAGCGCCAGCGCCACGCCCACCGACCAGGCTGTGATTCTTGCGGGGAGTGGTGTGAACTGCGCGACGGCAGCGGCCAGCGCCCATCCCGCCAGAATGCCGAACAGGCCCCCCAGTGCAGAGAGTATGACCGACTCCACCAGAAACTGACGCCGAATATCCCGCCGCCGGGCGCCCAGGGACTTGCGCAGGCCTATCTCGCGAGTGCGCTCGTTCACGCTCATCAGCATGATGTTCATGATGACGATGCCACCCACCACGATGCCGATTCCAACGACGGCCGGTATTGCAGTGAACAACACGCGGGTGAGCCCTTTCCAGAAAGCCACCAGGGCATCGGCTTTATCGACGGCAAAATCGTTGGCCTCACCGGGGCGAAGACGATGCGCGATCCGCATGGCTTCCTCGGTACGGGCCATGGCGTCTTCGATTGCGTCGGGATTGGCCATCTTGACCGAGACGACTGTCGTCTTTCGGCGCCCGAACATCGACTCGAACGTGCTGAATGGAATCAGCACAAATCCGTCGAAGGACTGACCGAGCACGCGACCTTTCTTGGCAATGACACCCTTTACCTCGAGCTCGTAGCCGGCCACCCGGACCTTCTTTCCCACCGCAATGGCGGGATCGTCGAACAGCTCGTGGGCAATGTCCCACCCAAGCACGACGGCGTAGCGGCGCTCGTGAACGTCGGGGTCTGTGAGGGGGGACCCATAGGCAAAGCGGTAATCCTGGACGACCTGGTAGGGCGGGGTGACGCCGAAGGTGAGCACGTTGGTGACCGTTCGGTTGCCATACTCCACGTCGCTGGCCGGCGTCGGCCAGCCGGATTGCAGTGCTACGGCCTGGGCATCCGGCACCGCCCGCTGCACCACCTCCGCGTCCTCCCGCGAAACCAATGGACGTTTGGCGATGGCTTTGAGCTGCTCGTCATCCATCAGGCCGACTGAAATCGGACTGCGGCGCACCTGAAAGGCATTGGTTCCGATCATTGCCCCGGTGAGGTTCTCCTTCACATAGGCGTTCATCCCCTGGATGATGGCGACGACCACTACCAGGAACCCTACCGAGACGATGATGCCAAGCAGAGTGAAGAAGGAACGGAGCTTGGAGCTGAGAATAGAGCCGATTGCGAGGCGCAGCGCTTCGGAGAGAGGCATGGGAGAAGCGTAAACGGTAAACGGTGAACGGTGAACGGGGGCTCGCATGCATCGGAGCCCCCGGTTCACCGTTCACTGTTCACCGTTCACGCTTTTTTACTCGTATCTCAGCGCCTCGACCGGGTCCAGTCTAGATGCCCTGCTGGCAGGATATATCCCGAACAACACGCCGGTGAGAATGGAGGCCACAAGCGCGGCCACCACTGAGGCCACCGGCACCGTCGCCGGCACCGGGCTGAAGGACCGTACGGCCCACGCAGCCAACGATCCGAGTGCCATTCCGATGAGGCACCCGACCAGGGTCAGGGTGGCTGCTTCAACCAGAAATTGAAACATGATCTCGCCCCGCGTGGCGCCCAGAGCCTTGCGGACGCCGATCTCGCGGGTCCGTTCGGTGACCGAGATCATCATGATCGCGACCACCCCAACGCCGCCGACCATGAGGCCGACGCTCGAGAGCGCGATCATGGCGATGAAGAAGCCGGCGGTGATGCTGTTGAACGTGTCGAGCAGCTTGTTCTGGGTCACGACCGCGAAGTTGTTGTCCTCGTCGGGTCGCAGGCCGCGCGCGCTCCGCAGCGCCGCCACGACTTCGTCCTGAGCCTCTTGCAACGTGGCCGAGTCGGTGGGAACGACCGCAAAGTCCATGAAGCCTTTTTGGTACTCGGCGACTCGCACGAACGTGGTATGCGGAATCGCGAGTCTCGGCTTGTCGGCATTGGAAAAGAGAGACGCGGCCTCTGCGTGCATGCCGACGACCGTGAATGGCTCGCCGAAGAGCTTGATCTCTTTCCCGATGGGATCGACGCCGGGCATGAGCGCCTTGGCCAGATGGTCGTTGATGACCACGACCCTCGCGTTTGCGGCATACTCGGCTTCGGTGAAGTTGCGGCCTTCGAGGATGTCGCCCCCATTCACCTGGATCCAGTGGGGTCCCATTCCGGCCATGGAGACACCCGTCAGGTTTGCGTCCCCCCAGCTGACCGGCCCCTGGGCGTTCTCGTCGACGTTGACATCGCGGATGGCCGGCAGCTGCCGCAGCATGTCGGCCTCTTCCACGGTGAGCCACGGATTGCGGCGCCAGGGCTGAGTTTCCTCCGAGCCGTCTGAAACCGTTATGCCGCCCTGGAAAAACCGGAACACGAAAAAGGTCTTCGGGCCTGCTGCCTCGAGGATCTGGCTGATGCTGCGATTGATCCCGGTGATAGCGGCTCCCATGGCGATGACCACAGTGACACCGATCGCGACGCCGAGAATGGTGAGGGCCGCGCGTACTTTGTTGGCGCGGATCGAGTCCAGGGCGATGCCTACGCCTTCGATCAGTCGAGAAAAGGTGGAAGCGGAGCGTTGCGGCGTCATTCGGCCCTCAAGGCCGCGATAGGATCGAGCCGGGACGCTCGGCTTGCCGGGTAGACACCCGCCGCCACCCCGACGACGACGCCCAGGACCACGGCCACTCCGATCGACCAGGGTGCCACGGCCGCGGGCAGGGGCGTGAGCGCCTTGACCACGAAGGCCAGCACCAGACCGGCGCCGATGCCGAGAATGGCACCCGCAGACGAGAGCGTGGCCGCTTCGACGACGAACTGGGCCAGGATGTCCCGCCGGCGCGCACCCAAGGCTTTACGAATTCCGATCTCGCGGGTACGCTCGCTCACGGCCATTAGCATGATGTTCATGATCACGATGCCGCCCACCACGAGCGAGATGGCGACCAGACCCGGCAAGGCCAGAAACAGGATCCGGGAAATCTTGGCCCAGGTTCCTAAGGCACCTTCGGCGGTCTCGATATAGAAGTTGTTGGCTTGGTCAGGCTCGAGCTTCCGGGCGATCCGCATGTACTGCTCGGTCTCGCCCACAGCCGCGAGCATTTCAGTAGGTCCGGCACTCTTGGCCCAGAGTTCGTGCACCACGTTTTCGGCGCAGAGCTCCCGTCGCGCCGGAGCGAGAAAGGGCACGATTCCGAAACGATCCAGAGAGAGCCCGAAGAGCGTGCCCTGCTTCTCCACCACGCCCACTACCCGATACGGCAAGCCGGCAATGGTGAGCTCTTTGTCGATCGGGTCGACGCCGGGGAAAAACTTCTCCCGGACCAGGTCACCAATCACAATGACGGCCAGGCCCGAGCGACCCTCCTGCGGAGTAAAGGTGCGGCCCTCAGCAATTCGGTAGTTCTTGATCCGGAAGTATTCCTCATCAGCTGCGCGGATTTCGACCTGTCCGCGAAGGGTTCCCTGGTTCACCCACAGGTCTTCGTAGCAGGTGCGCGCATATATAGTGGGCGTATGGACCCGCTCCCGCAGAAACGCGGCCTCCTGGTAGTTCACGCGGGGGCGGCGGAGATATTCCCGCCAGGTATCCTCGGCAACGTTCCCGACGTCGTAGTTGGGAAAGCGCCGGACCTCGAACGTATTCACCCCGATCAGCCCGTTGGCAAAGCGGTCCTGCATGTAGTGATTCATCCCCTGCACGATCGATACGACGGCAATCAGGAAGGTGACGCCGATCAACACGCCGATCAGGGAGAAGAAGCTCTTGAGCTTCTGCACCCGGATGGTCCGTAGCGCCAGCCGCACTGCCTCAAAAATCGGCATTATCGTCCCGTCGTCATGCGGCGCGGTCCCGGGTCGGCCGGTCACTCTCGATCCGGCCGTCACGCAGGGTGATCACGCGGGCCGCGTTGGCCGCAATGTCGGGCTCATGAGTGACCATCACCACGGTCTGCCCGGCGCTATGAAGATCGCCGAACACCCGCATGATCTCTTCGCTGGTGGCGCTATCCAGGTTTCCGGTCGGCTCATCGGCCAGCAGAATCGAAGGCTGATTCACCAGGGCGCGAGCGATCGCGACCCGCTGCCGTTGTCCACCCGACAGCTCATTGGGACGATGGCCGTTCCGATTGGAGAGGCCGACCTGATCGAGCGCGTGACGTGCGCGCTCGCGTCGCTCGCCGGCGGACAGGCCGGCATACACGAGCGGCAGCTCGACGTTGTGCAGTGCGGTTGCACGAGGCAGGAGATTGAAAGTCTGAAAGACGAAGCCGATCTCGCGATTGCGGACCCGAGCAAGTGCGTTGTCGCTCAGGCGAGAGACTTCCTCACCGTTCAGCCAGTACTCGCCGGAGCTCGGAGTGTCGAGGCAGCCCAGGAGGTTCATCATGGTGGACTTGCCGGAGCCCGACGGGCCCATGATCGCCACGTATTCGTTGCGGGCGACGTCGAGGCTCACGCCCCGCAGTGCGTGGACCAGCTCGCCGCCCATGTCGTAGAGCCGGGTGAGGTTGCGAATCCTGATGATCGTGTCGCTCATAATGTCTTGGTCTCGCCTTTCTTCGGCTCCGGCGCCTGCTTCACCCGATCGCCGTCCTTGAGGTCGCGAATGGCCTGATACGTTCCACCGACGATCGTCTCGCCTTCGCGAATCCCGCTCACGACCTCGAAGAACTCATCTCCGGCAATGCCGATCTTGACCGGCCGGAAGGTGGCGATTCCGTCGCGCACGACGAACACGCCTTCGGTCTCCTTCTTCCGGAATTTCTTGGCGGCCCGAATCGTATCCTGCGGAGATGTGACCTCGTTGGGCAGTTTCTCGTGCTCCCGTACGGTGAGCGCAATGATAGGCCCCGACAGAACGTTCTTCCGCGTATCGGTCACGATGCGCGCGG
>JBKPOS010000048.1:0-29242 GCA_046733215.1 Gemmatimonadota bacterium | reverse complement strand
GCGTATGCGAACTAGCGAGGCGGGAGCACGGGCGCCGCGCCAAGGTGTGGGCGCTCCCTCGGGCGCTGCAGTTCGCTGGTCGTGCGGAGGTCGGGCATTGGGCTCGGGGAGTGCTGGGGTTGGCGGGGCATGGCCAGCGCTCCCCGAGCCCAATGCCCGACCTCCGCACGACCAGCGAACTGCAGCGCCCGAGGGAGCGCCCACTCCTTGGCGCGGCGCCCGTGCTCCCGCCTCGCTAGTTCGCATACGCCGTCTCTACAAATGGAGTCTCCCGCACCACCGGAACCTTTCCCCGCAACAAGATCAGCACCCACTCCCTCGCGCAGGCCACCAGCAGCACAATGGTCGCGGTCATGAAGATCGCGGCCACGACCGCGTCCAGTCGGTCGTTGAACACGAGCCTGGCGCCCTTGGCCGGATCCAGTGCCCCGCTCGCGACCTGTGCCAGCGTCGCACGGGCGTGCGACAGAAAGCCGAGGCGGGGATCGTCGGCGAAGATTTTCTGCCAGCCGGCCGTAAGGGTGACGCTGAGAAGCCAGGCGAGCGGACCCAGGGTGACCCAGGCATAGCGGGCCTTACCGGCCTTTATCAGGATCGTGGTGCCGACGCACAACGCGACCGAGGCCAGCAGCTGGTTGCTGATGCCGAACAGCGGCCACAGCGAGTTGATGCCGCCCAAGGGGTCCAGCACGCCCTGCATCAGGAAGAAACCCCACGCAGCGACGAACAGGGCGGAGCAGAGCAAGACGCTCGGATACCATGAGGTCCGGCCCAGCGGCTCCCACAAATGACCGGCGAAGTCCTGCAGCATGAAGCGGCCCACCCGGGTGCCGGCATCGAGGGTGGTGAGGATGAACAGTCCCTCGAACAGGATCGCGAAGTGATACCAGAGGGCAGTAAGGTTTTCGCCGAACGCGCGGGAGAAGATGTGCGCCATCCCGATCGCGAGAGAGGGCGCACCGCCGGTCCGCGCGAGCACACTCTTCTCTCCCACCGAGTGCGCCAGGGCCTGCATCTGCTCCGGTGTCACGGTGAATCCCCATCCGCGGATCACCTGCGCCGCGGATTCGACTGACCCACCGAGGGCGGCCAGCGGTGCGTTGACGGCGAAGTAGACGCCCGGATCGAGGACGGCCGCCGCACACATCGCCATCACTGCGACGAACGATTCCATGAGCATGGCGCCGTAGCCGATGAGCCGGGCGTCGGTTTCGCGCCGGACCATCTTGGGCGACGTGCCCGACGAAATTAGAGCGTGGAAACCGCTTATGGCGCCACAGGCTATGGTGATGAAGCAGAAGGGGAACAACTTGCCCGCGAACACCGGCCCCGTGCCATCCACGAACCGTGTCAGCGCAGGCAGCTTGAGCGGTGGGAGCACGACAAGAATGCCGATTGCCAAGAGGACGATAGTCCCGATCTTCATGAAGGTGGACAGGTAGTCGCGCGGAGCGAGCAGCATCCACACGGGCAACACACTGGCCACGAACGCATAGGCCATCAGCCAGCCGGCCAGGGCAGACCCCGACAGCGTGAAGATCGGGGCCAGCGTCGGTGAGGTCCCCACCCACCTTCCCGCCACCAGGGCAAGGAGCAGCAGCGCCACGCCGATGAGGGAGCCTTCGATTGTCTTTCCCGGCCGGACCACCCGCATCCAGAAGCCCATCAGGGTCGCGATGGGGATGGTGCAGGCGATCGTGAATACGCCCCACGGACTGTCCCGCAGGGCGTTGACGACTACCAGGGCCAGCACGGCGGTGAGAATGATCATGATCGCGAGAATCGCGATCATGGTCATCATCCCGGTGAACGGTCCGACTTCGTCCCGGGCCATTTGACCAAGCGACTTGCCATCCCGCCTCATCGACCCGAACAGAATGATGAAGTCCTGCACCGCGCCCGCCAGCACGACTCCGAACACGATCCAGATCGTTCCCGGCAAATAGCCGAACTGTGCCGCCAACACCGGACCGACCAACGGGCCGGCGCCGGCGATTGCGGCGAAGTGATGCCCGAACAGCACCCACTTCGTGGTGGGGACGAAGTCGCGCCCGTTCTCGAGTCGCTCCGCCGGCGTGGCGCGGCGGTCATTCAGCTCGAACACCCGGGTGGCGAGAAAGCGGCTGTAGAAGCGATACCCGATGAGATAGGTACCAACGGCAGCGAGCACCAACCAGGCCGCGCTGATGGTCTCGCCTCGGTGCAGGGCGATGTTCCCCCAGGCGAAGGCGCCGGCGAGGGCGAGAGCCAGCCAGGGGACGGTTTTGAGACGCATGGCGCGTAATTAACAGCGTGAACGGTGAACGGTAAACGGTGAACGGGGGCCGCGGTTGACCGGAGTCCCCCGCTCACCGTTCACTGTTCACTGTTTACGCTGTTTTCCCTTGCCCGTCCCCCCAACGCACCGTACCTTCGACCTCCCATGCCTTTGCCATTCTTCGGGTACGGGCACCGATCGTCCTGGGAAGAAGAAGCGGAAAGCGCGGGCGCAGTGGCGGAGAAAGAACAGCCGCAGCCGATCGCCGAGGGCTTCCGGGGCAAGGTCGCCGTCATCACCGGCGGGGCCACCGGGCTCGGCCGCGCCATTGCACTCGAGTTTGCCCGGGTCGGCTGCCATGTGGGCTTCTGCTACGTAAACCTCCCCGGCCGGGACGTGACTGAGCAGGCTCTGCTGACTGAGACCGCGCTCATGTCCATGGGCGTAGGGGTCTACGCCTCCCGCTGTGACGTGCGGGATCGGAATGCGGTCGATCTTTTCATCCGGGACACCAAGACCCGCCTCGGTGGAATCCACGTGTTGGTGAACAACGCGGGGATTGCGAGCGATGGTGCGCTCTGGCGCCTGACCGAGGAGGCCTGGCGTGAAGTGCTGGAGACCAACGTGACCGGCGCCTTCAACTGTATCCGGGCCGTCGCGCCGTTCTTCCGCCATCAGCACTACGGCAAGATCGTCAACGTCAGCGCTCATCAGGCGGAGCGACCGGGGTTCGGGGTGTCCAACTACGCGGCCAGCAAAGCAGCGCTGCTCGGCCTCACCCGCGCGGCCGCTGTCGAGCTGGGACCATCCAACGTGAACGTCAATGCGGTTGCGCCGGGCTTCGTTAGGACCGAGCGGATGATGATGCTGCCGAAAGAGGTGATCGAGCGGGCGCAGAAGAGCTCGATTCTCGGGCGCGTCGCTGAGCCGGACGATGTCGCTCACGTGGTCTCGTTTCTGTGCTCTGAAGGCGCGAGGCACATTACGGGTCAGACCATCACTGTCGATGGAGGATTGTCGCTCGAGTAGACGTTCTCTTACGTCCCTCTCGTCGTTAGCTTTTCCGCATCACACTTCCCGATCCGGTCCCCATCACTGCTCGAGCCGTCGTCGTGCGTCTCCGTTTTGTAGTTGTGCTCGCGCTCGTCGCCGGCATGCCGGCAACCGGCGCCGCGCAGGATTCAGCTAAGCCGCCGCGTCAACTCGCGACCGCTGGTCTCGCGGGACAATCGATCGCGCTTCTCCCGATCACGTTGGCGCTCGCCGACAGCACGGTCCGACATGACAGCATCGTGACGTCGCTAGGTGACCGGACCCACGTCCTCCACTGGGCCGACTCGATCATTGGCGAGGGGTTTCTGGGGAGCGCGCCGGAGGTGACGTGGATTCTCCCTCCCCGCCTTCGCCAACTGGCTCGCCGCAACCCGGGAATGATTCCGGAACCGGATCAGATGGGCCAGGCCATTCTTCGATCGCCGAAGATCGGCAAGATCCCGGATCCGCTTCAAAGCTCGCTCCGCAGCCTCGTCAACGTGACGGGCGGCCGCTATGCGATGGTACCAGCCGCACTCGCTCTGAGTCGCGACAGTACCGGCAGCCTGCGCGCCGATTTGGCGCTCGCGCTCGCCGATGCCCGTGGCGGGACAGTGGTCTGGCGCTCGAACGGCGTCGGCAGGGGCGGCACTCCCGGTGAGGCCGTCGCCGCCGCAGTCGCTTCAGTGCTACCCAGCAGTGCCGTCGGGCCATGACCTACGACGTTACCTTGATCCCGGGCGACGGCATCGGCCCCGAGATCACGGCTCAGACTGTCAAAGTGCTCGAGGCGACAGGGCTCCGTTTCAGCTGGGATGAAGAGCTGGCGGGCATGGCGGCGGTCGACGCGACCGGAACCCCGCTCCCCGACGCCACAGTTGAGAGCGTCAGGAAGAACGGGGTGGCGCTCAAGGGCCCGCTCACCACGCCGGTGGGAACCGGTTTCCGCTCGGTGAACGTAGGGCTTCGCAAGGAATTCGAGCTGTTTGCGAATGTTCGTCCCGCCAAAACGATCGTGCCCGGCGGTCGATTCGAGAACATCGACATCGTTCTGGTCCGCGAGAATCTGGAAGGTCTCTACATTGGGGTAGAGCATTTCGTGCAGGTCGGCGACGATCCACGCGCAGTAGGCGAATCGATGGCGATCGTCACCCGGACGGGCTGCGAGCGCATCGTGCGGTACGCATTCGAGTACGCGGTCCGCCATCGGCGGAAGCGTGTCACCATCGTGCACAAGGCGAATATCCTCAAGATGGTGAGCGGACTGTTTCTCGAAGTCGGCCGCACGATCGCGAAGGAGTTTCAGGGCAAGGTGGAATCGAACGACATTATCGTGGACAATTGCGCCATGCAGTTGGTGATGCGGCCGGAGCAGTTCGACGTGATGGTGACGACGAACATGTTCGGCGACATCCTGAGTGACGAAGTATCGGGCCTGGTGGGTGGACTGGGCCTCGCCCCGGGCGCCAACATCGGCACCAGGGCCGCAATCTTCGAGGCGGTCCACGGAAGCGCGCCGGATATCGCGGGGAAGGGGATCGCCAATCCCTCGGCTCAGATGCTGGCCGCCGCGATGATGCTCGATCACATGGGCGAGCTGGACCGGGCCCAACGCATCCGGCAGGCGATCGAGCACGTCATCGTCGTACAGAAGATTCGTACCCGCGATCTCGGCGGGAACGCCAGCACGCAGGAGTTCGGTAATGCCATCGCTAAGCGGGTTGCCTGAGGTCCCGTGCGCCAAGTGCGGAAAGCGGATCCCGGGGCTGGCATGGACGGAACTCTGCCCAGAATGTCGCTGGGAACGAGAGGCCCGGGCGCGACGGGTGTCGAGATGGATTGCATTCGGCGCCACTGCTGTGATGGCCGTGTATCTGGGCTTGCGAATCCCGGCGCATTCGTCCATGCGACTCTACGCGATCGTCGCCGTGCTCGCCACGTACATCATCGTGCGACGGATCGCGACCCGGATAGCAATGGAGTTCCTGCCCAAATGATGCGAGCGGGTGCGCGGCCGAACACAAGACCACGACGTTTGAGGGGCGAGCAACTCGTGGTTGCGCTCGTGATGGCCTGGTCTGCCCTGGCTCCGGCGTCAGCACGTGCGCAGAAAGAGAAGAGCGGATACAAGGGCCCGCCTACCAGCCTCACCGTGTACAATGACGGGCGGGTGTTCGCCCGGCGGGTGCTGGCGATCGCAGTCCCAAAGGGTGAGACGACGCAGCGGGTGCAGCCGGGTCCGCTCGATCCGGGCTCGCTTCTGGCGCTCGATCCGGACGTCACCATTCTCGACGCCCGCTATGACTCAGTCAGCAGCGAGCAGAACGCGCTGCGCCGGTTAGTCGGCCGCAAGTTCACCTTCCAGAGTCAGAGCTACCCTCCCGTCCCGATCGTGGCCACGCTCGTCGCGGTAGATCCGGAGCGTTGGCGACTGGATGACAGTACCGTGCTGTTCCAGCGGCCGGGCCTCATTCGCTGGCCAGATGATCTGCTGGCCTTCGAGCCGTCGCTCGAGCTTCGCCTCCGGGCTGCGCAGTCGAAGCCGGCGCTGGCCCTCGGCTATTTCACAACGGGCGCCTTCTGGCGCGCGAGCTATCAGGTGATCCTCGGGGGATCGGATGCACGCGTGCGCGGCGTCGCGGTGGTTACATCGCAGACGCTTCGGGTGGACAGCGCGGAGATTCAGCTCCTCGCGGGCACGATCGCACAGCCGCAGCAGCCGCAACCGCGACCGTACCAAATGGCCGAGATGGTGGGGGCCGCGCGGAAGGCCGGAGTAGCGGCGGGAATAGGAACAGAAGAGAGGGTGGAGGAATCACACCTTTACACCCTGGCCGGGCGCTGGTCCCTCCGACCAGGCTCGACCAGCCTGCTCCCGCTGTTCGATGAGTCTCCCACGAACGTTGTACGCGAGTACGTTGTTCGCCGAGAGCCGATGTATGGCATCCTTCCGGAGAACGACGCAATCGAGGAGCCACCAGTGCAGGTGGACTACACGCTCGCTCGGCCGCGCAAGACCGGTTTCGGCGACCGCCCGCTGCCGGCCGGCATCGCGCGTCTCTTTCGAACCGACAGCGACGGCCGGCTGCAGGTTGTCGGCGAAGCCGCGCTGGAGCACACCGCTCCCGGCAAGGAGCTGGTGCTCAAAGCCGGGAACGCCTTCGACCTGAGCGCCCGCCGCCGTCAGACGGAGTTCATCACTGCCCGAGACAGTAGTGCCGCCGGGGTGCGAACCCGCGCTGAAGCGGCGTACGAGGTTAGCCTCGCCAACGCGACCGACTCTGCGGCAACGGTCATCGTTCAGGAGAGCCGCGCGGGCGAGTGGTCCGTACTCACGAGTTCGGTCCCTGCCGAGAAAGTGTCGTCCACTCTGACCCGGTTCCGCGTCAAAGTGCCGGCCCGCGGGCAAGCAGCGCTCACCTATCGAATCCGCGCTATCTGGTGACCGACGTCTCGCTGGTTCATCTCTCCGATCTGCATTTCGGCGGGCTGGCTGATCTCCCCCAGGCCGAAGCGCTGGAGGCATTCGTGCCGACGTTGCCCGCCCAGGCAATCGTGGTCTCCGGAGATCTCTCGCAGCGCGCTCGGCATGGCGAGTTCCAGCGGGCTAAAGTGTTCGTGCAACGCATGCAGGAGCATGCGCCTACGCTGGTCATCCCGGGCAACCACGACATCGAATGGTGGAAGAGCCCTCTTGGAATCCGTGGACGACGGGTCAAGTACGCGAAGTACCTGCGGTACTTTCGCGAGCTCACCCCGGTGCTCGAGATTCCGGGAGCAGTGATCGCGGGAGCCTTGAGCAGCTACGGCGTGTCGCTCGGCTCCCTCACGTGGAACCTAAACGACATGGCCGTGAAGGGTCATTTGCCTCGCTCGGAAACCAATCGGGTCAAGAAGATCTTCGCGCGCGCGCCGGCGGACGCCGCGCGCGTGCTCGTCATCCACCACAACATTCTGCCGGGAGCCCTATCGCGGCGGATGGGTCTTGCCAACTGGCGGTCAGCACAGCGCCGACTACTCGCCACCGGCGCCGAAGTCGTTCTTTGCGGCCACGATCATCAAGAGGGGGCAGGGCAGGTAGATGGCGGGGTGACCGTGAGCACGTCAGGCACGCCGAGCCTGCGCTCACGCGGCGGCCGCCCGTCGATGTTCAACCTGGTCCAGATCGAGTCGTCGGTAGTGCACGTGCAACACTACCGCTGGGAAGCGGCCGATCACCGGTTCGTGTCGTCGGATCGCTTCAGCTTTGCACGTCGGGTCACACCAGAGCCAGTAGTCTCGAGCGCCGGAGGCGTCTGATGGCGTCGCTCCCCTTGCTCGCAGGGCCCGACGAAGTCCTGGCGAATCGGCTCCAGCTGCTCGGCCTTCGACAGGTGAGCGGGGTCCGCACCCACACCAATCGTACGGTGATGGTCAGCCTGAACGAACGACAGAAGCTCCGGCTTCACCGGGGATACGTCTTCGCCCCGGACCGGGTGCTGGCCGCGATCGTTCGCTTTCTCAATCCCAAGGCGTCCCGTAGCGAGCGCCGGCGGGCAGAGCAGGTGTTTCTGGCTTTTCCCGTCGAGCTATATGCGCCTAGACCGCGTGAACGGGCAGGGGTGGAGCGGCCGCGCCCCGGCGACGTTGCCCTGCTGCATCGGTTACGTACGCTTCACCGGGAGCTCAATCGAAATCACTTCGGCGGCGCACTCGGCGAAATTCCCATTCGCCTCTCCGGCCGAATGCGAACCAGGCTGGGCGAGGTGAGTGTGGACCTTCGCACCGGTCGGCCCATCGAAATCGCGCTGAGCCGTCGCCATCTCGCCGAGCATCCCTGGCCCGAGGTCGAGCATACGATGCTGCACGAGATGGTGCATCAGTGGCAGGCGGAAACCGGGCGATCCATCGACCACGGCCGTACCTTCCGGCAGAAGGCCCGCGAAGTCGGTGTCCTGCCTGCGGCCCGTCGCGCAGTGGCGCGGGCAGGCGGACAGTCCGGCCGGTCGGTCCGGTCGGCCGCACGCGAGACTTTCGAGCTGCCCGCCCGGAAGTATCACCGCTAGGTCTCCGAGACTCATATGGCGACGGCCACAGTCAAATCCCGATTCACCGGTGTCGACTTCTACGCGATGGATTCGCTCCTGGCAGAAGAGGAGCGTGCGGTGCGTGATACCATCCGTGCCTGGGTGGACGAGCAGCTTGTGCCGATCATCGGCGAGTGCTACGTGGAAGGACGGTTCCCGCGCGAGCTGATCCCCGGTTTGGCCGAGCTGGGTGTGCTGGGCGCCAACCTGCCGGAAGAGTACGGGTGCGCGGGACTCAACAGCGTGGCCTACGGGCTCATCATGCAGGAGTTGGAGCGGGGCGACAGCGGAATCCGTTCGTTTGCGTCGGTGCAGGGTGGCTTGGTGATGTATCCCATCTTTGCGTTCGGGAGCGACGAGCAGAAGAAGCACTGGCTGCCCCGGCTTGCGTCAGCCCAGGAAATCGGCTGTTTCGGGCTGACCGAGCCGGACTTCGGCTCCAATCCCGCGGGCATGATCACCACCGCGAGGGAGACGCGCGATGGATGGGTGCTGAACGGTACGAAGATGTGGATCACCAACGGGTCGCAGGCTTCGGTGGCCATCGTCTGGGCCAAGACGGGGGCGGTCGAGGACCCGAGGTCCATCCGCGGATTCATCGTCCCGACCGGCACACCGGGGTTCACGGCCACCGATCAAAAAGGGAAGCTGTCGTTGCGGGCATCGGACACGAGCGAGCTGCACCTGGAAGACGTGCGCTTGCCGGCAGACGCCATCCTCCCCCGTTCCGGCGGCGTCAAGAGCCCGCTCATGTGTCTCACCCAGGCGCGCTACGGCATTGCCTGGGGGACGGTCGGCGCCGCGATGGCCTGTTTCGACGAGGCCCTGAGCTATGCCAAGAGTCGCATCACGTTCGGCAAGCCGATAGGCCAGACCCAGATTCAGCAGGTACGCCTAGTGGAGATGCTCACCGAGATCACCAAGGCGCAGCTTCTCGTCCTCCAGCTGGGCCGGCTCAAGGACGCCGGCACGATGACGCCGGAGCAGGTCTCGCTGGCCAAGCGGAACAATGTCAACATGGCCTGCGAGTGCGCCCGGGAGGCTCGCCGGTTGCTTGGCGCCAACGGCATTCTGGCCGAGTACCATTCGATGCGGCACCTGGCCAATCTCGAGTCGGTGTATACCTACGAAGGCACCCACGACATGCACTCGCTCATCCTGGGCCAGTCCATCACCGGGTTGAGCGCGTTCTAGCCCAAGCCGACCATGCCGATCGGTGACGCGGCTCCCCCTCGTGCGTAGGTAAGGAAAGTGACGCCTCCCACACTGAGCGGCGCCGGAAAGACGAGCATCGGGGCGGCGGCAAACGCCGAAGCCGTCTGCCGGGACTGGTACGAGTCGCACGGGGCGGCGGTCTACAACTATTTCCGGTTCCACGTGGCGGATACCGACGCGGCGGAAGATCTGACCGCCGAGACGTTTCTCCACGTGGTTCGCGCGATCGATCGGTTCGATCCGGACAAGGGATCACCCAAGACCTGGATCCTGACGGTCGCGCGCAATGTACTGATGGATTGGAGGCGAAGGGCCCGGCTTCGCCAGTATGTTCCCATCGGCACGCTGCACGATCTGGCCGTCGAAGCGCCGTCGCCCGAGGAACGATTGCTTCGAGAAGAGGAAGTCGGTCGGCTGATGAACGGAATTGCCGCACTCGCACCCGCCGACCGGGAGCTGATCGGGTTGCGCTACGGCAGCGACCTGGATACCACAGAAATAGCTGCGGTCCTGGGAATACGTGAGGGGGCCGTGCGAAGTCGGCTCTGGCGTGCGATGAGCAGATTGCGCGAGGAACTTACGTCGTGAAGCGGAAGCCGGACGTTCCAGAGCACCTGCGCGAGCTGGATGACGCGCTGTCCCGGATTCGCTTCTATCCCAGGGCCTCTCTTGGTCCGGAGGTAATCGGCCGGTTGCGTCGAGGCGAACGGTTGAAGGGTGTCGGATCGCCGCGGATCAGCCGGTCGACCCTCTGGACCATCGCAGCTGCCCTCGTTCTGATCGTGGCCGGCGGTTTCTGGGTCAATCGATCCAGCCGGGAAGTCACAGTCGATCAGTGCTGCTTCGACTTCGACGGGGGAGGCCGGGCGGACGATGGGGTCCTTGTGGTGGCTTCCCACGGAGAGCAGGTGCGTCGGATCGCCGTTTACGAGGATCGAGACGGCTCCCGCAGCTTCACTCCAGGGGATGTGATTCGGATCGACCGGGGTCGGCATGTCGCCGTCAACGGGGTGACTGCCGGCGGGCTCGTCACCGCGCGCCACTGCTGCAGCGACCTGGACGGTGGCGGACCCCCGGACGATGGCTTGGTGCTGCTCTCCATTCCGCCCGATAAGGTGACCCTGGTCGCGTTGTACGAAAGCCGGCCGGGTCCCTCCCAAACCCGGCTAACGTTGCGCTAGCCGGAATACCCCGCACCACATCTGCCCAGGAGTGTTCTAACGATTCCTGCCCTTGGCACGCGCCTAGCTTGCCGGTTCACGGCTGCAGTCTTCCTTGCGGCGCCGCTTGTGGCGCAGCAGCCGTCCACGCCCGGAGCCGCGCCTGACACGACCCGGCGCGACTCCGTGGGAACGCTTCCGCCGATCGAGGTCGTGGGGAGCATCAGGCCGCAGGCCAATCCGTCCATCGGCTCGGGCGTGCCGGCCCGAATCACGATTCTTTCCGGTCGGGAAGTCGATGCCTACGAGCCAAAACTCATCTCGGACGTCCTACAGCAGCAGGCCGGCATCTCGGTCTACGACGACCTCGGCAGCTCCTACAAGCTGAATCTCTCCTCGCGCGGCTTCTATGCCTCCCCCGTCGTGGGAGTACCGCAAGGCGTCTCAGTGTTCCTCGACGGTGTCCGGATGAACGAGGTGGATGCGTCGCAGGTCAACTTTGACCTCCTGCCTATGGAGCACATCAAGCGCATCGAGATCCTGCAGGGCAATGGCTCGCTGCTCGGCCGCAACTCGCTCGGCGGTGCCGTCAATCTGGTTACGGCGAGGGGTGAGGGTCCGCTCGGAGGCAGCGTCGAGCTGTCGGGCGGGAGCTTCGACAGCTTCCGGGGAGAGGGCAACGTCTCTGGCCTCACCAAGGGCGGGATCGACTACTACGCCGGAGGCATGTACAACCGGGAAGATGGCTGGCGCCAGGCGACCGATGCCCGCGAGTACAACGGCTTTCTCAATGTCGGCAAGCTGGGCCAGGAATCGGGAATCCGGTTTCAGGCACTCTACGCCAAATCGGACGCTCAGACAGCCGGCTCGCTCCCCGAATCAGTATTCGATGTGAAGCCGGACTCGAACTTCTCCCCTGGAGACTTCGAGCATCTCTGGCAGATCCAGGGCTCGGTGGCAGGCTACGCCAAGCTCGGCCAGGGCCGGGGCTCGTTCATCTCGTTCTTCCGGCACCATGACGCTGAGCGGTTCAATGTTAACCAGCCCAACGACCCCAACTCGTTCGGGACTGCGAGCAACAACAGCTTCGGCTATACGCTGGACTACCGTTGGGCCACGCCGGTCGGTTCCAACGCCGCGCTCAGCCTGCGCGGGGGTGTCGATGGCAGCGTGAACCGCGCGGAGATCGAGCTCTTTGCCGATTCGACAAAGTTTGGGGGCAGCAGGGTACCCACGACCAACGCGCGCTCACCGGTCTGGGATATCGCGCCGTTTGTCCTGGCGGATCTCACCGTCGGACGAGCCACGTTTTCCGCCGGCGCGCGGTACGACCACGTCGAGATCCCGTTCGAGGACCTGCAGGACCCCAGCCTCGATACGACCGGCGTCTACAACCAGGTCAACCCCCGAGTGGGCGTGAATGTGGACCTGGGCAGCGGGGTTTCGGCGTACGGCTCCTGGGGACAAAGCTTCCGCGCGCCGGCTGTCATCGAGAATGCCTGTTCCGATCCCGAGAACGCCTGTCCGCTGCCGTTTGCGCTGGGTGACGACCCGCCGCTCAAGCCGGTGAAGGCGAGCAGCTTTGAGGGCGGCCTTACCTACGCGACCGATCGTCTCTACGCCGGGGTTTCGGCGTACTACACCAACGTGTCGAACGACATCTTCGTGACCCCGAACGAAAACGCGCCTGAGGGAAGCACGATCGCCGGCTATTTCATCAATCTCGACAAGACGCGCCGGAAGGGGATCGAAGTAAGCACGCGATACCTTTGGCCCGCGGGACATTCGCTGTATCTCAACTATGCGCACACCTTGGCCACGTTCGAGTCGCCAGCTGAGATTTTCAGCCCCCTCGAAGAAGCCGGGCTCCCCAACGACGTGCAGCCAGGCGACGAGTTTCCGCTGGCTCCCAGGGACCAGATCAAGGGTGGCGCCGAAGTACACCCGGTCCGCCCTGTTACACTGGGGCTCGAGGGCCGTTTCGTGGGCCCTCAGTGGCTGCGAGGCGATGAGGCCAACCAAACGTCGAAGCTGCCGAGCTATTTTGTGGCGGACGCGCGCGTAGGGTTCGAGATGGCCCAATGGGAGGTGGTGGGAATCGTCACCAACCTGTTCAACCGGCACTACGCCAACTTCGGCGCGTTCAATTTCAACGAGACTGTGCCTGGCGCTCCGCTGGAGCGGTTCCTGACCCCAGGACAGAAGCTGGCCCTCCGGCTGGTGATCCGCCGTTCGTTTGGTGGGGCCCACGCCGGGGTCGGCACGGACACGGACTGACCATCCCAGTCGACACAGCACTCGATATCAGGCGACGAAGTCTAGCAGCTGGCAATAGGTGACGGTCAGCGCCTCGATCAGCTCTTCATCGGCGACGCGAAGGTCCGGCGGCCGCGCATCGTCGAAGAGAATCGCCTCCTTGGCCGCCGCATCCACCAGCAGGAACCCCAGCAATACTCGCCGCTCCGGATCGGGATGAGCCATTGCTTCCCGATGCTGCAACAAGAGCACGGTGAGCCGCCGGACAAACTCAGCGTTGAAGGCTGCCGCCTCCGCCTGAAAGGCCGCATCGGGATGACTCCGAACGAACAAATGCAGCGCTCGCAGCAGCCCGCGCTTCGCGCGATAGCTCCTGACCAACGCTCTCACCACCGCAGCCACCAACTCCCGGGGGGGGAGCCGGCGAAAGCGATGGTCGTCCAGCAGCGCATCAGCGGCACGGCGAGCCCGATCGAAGAAGGCAATAGTAAAGGCGCGGAGTAACGCATCTTTGCCGGGGAACCGAGTGTAAAGCGTGCCGACAGCAATGTCCGCGCGCCGGGCGACTTCCTGGACCGTGAGACTTGCCACCCCGCGCTCGGCGATGGTGCTTTCGACGGCGCGTAGCAGACGGCCGAGAGCGGCTCGGCTTCGGGCTTGTTGTGGAAGTGGTAGCGGCACTAGAGATGAATATGAATTCTGATTCAGATTACACTATCAAGCTCGGGTCCGCAACCCGCCTACCCAGCCGTCACGTGGTCGGCTACTTTAGCCCCGCTTTCAACCGCCGACTGCCAAATGACCACCCGGCAGTCCCGACCATTGCTCCTCACTGAGGGCGTTCGTTTTGAAGATCGCTGTCTGCCTCAAGCGGGTCCCGGATACGGTCGCCAAGATCACCATCGGCGCCGATCGGAAGTCGATCGACGAGTCCGGCCTCAAGTTCGTGCCCAATCCCTACGACGAGTTTGCCATCGAAGAGGCCATTGCCCTGAAGGAAAAGGCAGGGAGTGGCGAGACGGTGGTCTACGGCATCGGGACCGATGCGGCTCAGGAGACCCTCCGAGCTGCCCTGGCAATGGGAATCGATCGCGCCGTTCTGCTCCAGAGTCCCGGTTCCCCGGACGGACTCGAGATTGCGCGGGTGTTGGCCGCAGAGCTCAAGGAAGGCGGCTTCGACTTGATCCTGTGCGGCAAGCTGGCGGTGGACGACTACAACCATCAGGTCGGTGTGATGCTGGCGGAGCTACTGGGCCTTCCCTGCATCTCTTCGGTGGCTCACCTCACAGTCGCGGATGGATCCGTGGAGGCCGAGCGGGAGATCGAGGGCGGCGTCGAGGTGGCGAGCTGCCGGCTCCCCGCGGTCCTGACCTGTGAAAAGGGACTGAACAATCCGCGCCTGCCGTCGCTAAAGGGCATCATGGCGGCCAAGAAGAAGCCTCTGGAAACCAAAGCGGTCGCGGTGGGAGCCGGATCGATCGAGGTGCTCTCACTCGAGTATCCCGCCGAACGAAAGCCGGGGAAGGTGGTAGGCGAGGGAGCCGCCGCCGTGCCCGAGTTGCTCCGCCTTCTCCGCACGGAAGCGAGGGTTCTGTAGCATGCCCGGCAACGCTATTCTCGCCGTGCTGGAGACCCGCGAGGGAGCGCTCAGAAAGGTCTCCCGCGAGGTTGTGGCCGCTGCCCGGCAGATTTCTACCGCGGGAGGATCTGTCGATGCCCTCGCGTTCGGTGTCTCTGCTCCTGAAGGGAGCGATGGCATTAAAGCGAACCGGGTGTTGGTGGCCGCTCATCCCGACTTTGGCCGGTACAACCCTGATGGGTTTGCCGCGACGGTGGCGTCTCTTGCGGCCGGCTACAGCGCCATCGTATTCGCCGCGACCGCGACGGGCAGAGATCTCGCCCCGCGGGTCGCTGCGAAGCTGGGTGTGAGTCTGGTGACCGACGTAACCGCACTCGCAATCGATGGCGGCGCCATCGTCGCCACCCGTCCGGTCTACGCGGGCAAAGTGATCCAGAAAGTGAAACTCAAGAGTGCCCCGGCACTTCTCTCCATACGGCCCAACACCTTCGAGCCTGACCAGAGCTCGGCCACAGGTGCCAAGGCTCCGGCGGAATCGGTCGCGGTTCCTTCATTCGAGGCCCGGGTGAAGGTCACAGGGATCAAGGCCCCGGACACGGCAATGCTCGACGTGACGGAAGCTCCGATCGTAGTATCCGGTGGCCGAGGCCTGAAGGAGCCGAGCAATTTCAAGCTGCTGGAGGATTTGGCGGAAGCGCTGGGCAACACGGCGGTGGGCGCGAGCCGGGCGGTGGTCGATGCCGGATGGCGGGAGCACGGTGCGCAGGTGGGCCAGACTGGAAAGACCGTGAGTCCGGGTCTGTACATCGCGGTCGGCATCTCCGGCGCAATTCAGCACCTGGCCGGCATGCGCACGGCGAAGACGATCGTCGCCATCAACCGGGACAAAGACGCTCCGATCTTCAAGGTCGCGGACTACGGGATCGTGGGCGATCTGTTCGAGGTGGTGCCGAGGCTGACGGAAGAGATTCGAAAGATGCGGAGCGAGCGGTAGGAAAAACGTGGATAGCAAGCCGACGGTACGGCGGGCACGCCGACGGGCGCGTCGGTGAGCGGGATCGAAGAAGACGAGCTCGCGGGAACCCGGGGGGCGCTGGCCATGTCCCACCAACCCCAGCACCCCCCGGGTCCCCGCGAGCCCGTCTTCCAACCCAAGCGAACCGCAGCGCCCGAGGCGTGGCCACCGCTCCGTCGGCTAGCTGTTCACGCTTTTGCTCGCACCAGCTCCTCTACTCGCCTGATCCCCTCCACCACCTGCTCCTCCTCCGCACCGAACGAGAACCGCATGTAGTTCTTGAAGCGTGACGGGCGGCCGCTGCGGCGCTTGCCCGGATTGACGTCGAAGAACTCGCCCGGGACGCAGATCACCTTCTGGTCGAGGAGAGCGCGGAACAGAGCCATGCCGTCGCTCAAGCCTTGGGGAAATCCCGACACATCGGCCCAGCAGTAAAACGTGCCCT
Source organism: Gemmatimonadota bacterium (assembly GCA_046733215.1). GTDB lineage: Bacteria > Gemmatimonadota > Gemmatimonadetes > Gemmatimonadales > GWC2-71-9 > DASQPE01. The sequence continues at coordinate 13,217 of JBKPOS010000048.1, read as the reverse complement.
GGGGTTCCAGGTCGAGGTGGGCACCCGCACGGCGCAGACCGTCCAGCAAGACTTGTCGCTTGCGCCCGAAGGCGCGGTGGATCGCGGCCGTCTCTCCACAGGCCACAGTCGGCGACAGCAGGGGTACGGCGGATCGCTGGAGCGGCTTGCTACCGCCGCCGTCCAGGAACGATCCGCTACTCGATACGGCGTCGATCACCTGCTGAGGACCGACGATCCAGGTGCAGCGCCAGCCGGGATAGCGCCAGTTCTTGGTGAAGCCGTCGAACAGGACAACGGGGTCTGACTCCACGTCCTGGACATACCGTGCTGCGGAGACCATGTCGCCATCGCCGCCGGACCAGATGTAGTGGGAATAGAACTCGTCGATCAGAAGAGAGCACTGAAGCTCTCGCGCCGTATTGACCCACGCCTCGAGCTCGGCGCCCTGGATCACCTTGCCGGTCGGATTGCAGGGATTCGAAAGCAGGAGCGCCGACAGCCCTCGCCCGGTGATCTCGCGCCGGAGCTCGTCCAGGCTGAAGTGATAGCCATTAGCCGGATCGAGCAGGATGGGAATGGCGGTAAACAGCTTGAAGATGTCGAGCAGCTCTTCGTAAGCAGTGTAGTCGGGCAGAAAGTGCCCGAGATTGATGTGGCCAAGCGCAGCAACCGCGCGCGTGAGTGAGGCGCGGCCACCACCGCAAATGCATACGTTCCTTTCCGTGTACTTGGACGCTCGATCCTGCCGGTAAAGGTGGTTGTAGAGCTCGGCGACCGCGCGGCGAAGCTCGCAAATTCCCGGCACCGGAGCGTATTCCTGGTCGTCCGGACTGATCTCCACCTGATGCACCCTGGGCGGCGCGCCTGGCAGCGATCCGGTCTCGGGCATACCCTGGCCCAGGTTGCACCAATCCGGATGGCCGTGGCGAAAGCCGTGTCGGGCGGCCTCGGCCATGACATAGATGACGCCGGTGAAGGGAACGCCGCGGAAGCCGGGAATGCGGGGTGATGTCATGCACGAAGGTAAACGGTGAACGGTGAACGGTGAACGGGAGTTACCTTGGAAAACCCGTTCACCGTTCACCGTTCACCGTTCACCGTTCACCGTTCACCGTTCACGCCGTATTCCGTATATTCCGTCGCCTTCAACCTACCAACCTCCGTGTCCATCATCCTTCCAAGCCGCCACCAGCCCCCACTCCCGATCGACCGCATCATTCGGCGCGAGGCGCCCACCGCCGAGGCTCTGGAGATGGATGTCGCAATCGTGGGTGCCGGCCCGGCCGGTCTGGCCTGCGCGATCGCGCTGGCTCAGCGGGTGAAGCAAGCGCAGTCCGCAGGCGAGAGCGTGCCCGACGTGAGCATTGCAGTACTCGAGAAGGCGGGGGCCCTGGGGGAACACAGCCTGTCCGGTGCGGTAGTAAATCCTTGCGTGTTCCGGGAATTATTCCCCGACGTCGCGCTCGATCAGCTTCCATTCCGCCAGCCGGTCAAGGGCGAAGCCGTCTACGTCCTCACCCCGAGCCGCGCGCAGAGAATTCCCACGCCGCCGACCATGCACAACGCCGGCTTCTACACTGCTTCACTCTGCGAGATCGTACGCTGGCTGGGCGAGCGGGCTGAAGAGTTGGGCGTCAACGTCTTTCCCGGCTTTCCGGTCGAATCTTTGCTGGTAGACGGTGATGTGGTTCGCGGTGTTCGCACCGCCCCGACTGGGCTCGATCGTGCGGGCGCGCCTGGTCCGAACTACCAGGAGCCAACGGATGTCACGGGGAAGATCACCATCCTGGCTGAGGGTACGCGCGGTTCCCTGGCGCAGGGCTGGTGCGCCTGGCAGAAGGTCGGGTCACCCAATCCCCAGATCTTTGCCCTCGGTGTGAAGGAAGTCTGGCAGGTCAAGCGGCCGCTCGATCGAGTCATCCACACCCTTGGCTGGCCGCTCCCGACCGACGCTTTCGGCGGCAGCTTCATGTACCCGCTGGGCGACGAGCAGGTGGCAATCGGTCTTGTGGTCGGGCTCGACTATCACGACGCATCGCTCGATGTGCACCAGCTCTTGCAGCGCATGAAGCTCCATCCGCTCTTTCGCCCTCATCTCGAGGGCGGACAGCTGCTCGAGTGGGGAGCCAAGACGATCCCCGAGGGCGGCTACTACGCGCTACCGCAGCGCCACTCCGGGCCAGGATTAGTGCTCGTAGGCGATACCGCCGGGTTCGTAGATGTTCCGTCGCTCAAAGGAATCCATTACGCGATGCATTCGGGCGTCCTGGCCGCGGGAGTTGCCTTCGACGCCCTCAAGTCCGGGGCGCAGGACGCGGCCGCCCTCGCCGCCTATGACAAGCTGGTCGACACGAGCTTCATTGCCGCGGACCTTTACCGGACCCGGAACATGCGGCTCGCGTTCAAGAGTGGATTCTGGGCCGGCGGAATAAAGGCCGCACTGATGACGATCACCGGTGGTCGCTTTCCTGGCGGCAAGATCGCGATGCCGGAAGACGCGGCGACCGCCCGAGAGGCTCATCCGCCTGTACCGTTCGTCGCCGACGGTACGCTCACGTTCAGCAAGGTCGACGCGGTCTTCAAGTCGGGTAACGCGACGCGGGATACAATCCCCAGCCATCTCATCGTGGGATCGGGCGTGTCAGGGGAAGTGGCTGACTTCTACAGTCACGTATGTCCCGCCGGCGTCTATGAGCGTGCCGGGAACGAGTTGCGGGTCAACGCACCAAATTGCATCGATTGCAAGGCGACGGATGTGCTGGGGCCCCGGTGGACTCCCCGTGAAGGCGGCAGCGGACCCAAGTATCGCTTGATGTAGCGCTCTACTGCTCGCCCAGCACTTTGATGATGACCCGCTTGCGGCGCTGACCATCCCACTCGCCATAGAAAATCCGCTGCCAGGGTCCGAGGTCGAGTTTTCCCTGGGTGATAGGGACTATGACCTCGTGCCCGATTGTGAGGCTCCGCAGGTGAGCGGCGGCGTTGTCTTCGCCGGTCTCGTTATGCTGATAGCGTGGCGGGTCCCAGGGTGCGATCGTGTGCTCCAGCCAGTGCAGAATGTCGTGCCACAAGCCTGACTCGTGGTCATTGACGAAGACCGACGCGCTGATATGCATCGCGCTCACGAGAACCAACCCTTCACGCACGCTGCTCACGCGGACCTGCTCCGCCACCTCGTCGGTGATGTCCAGGATCTCCTGGCGACGTTTGGTGTTGAACCAGAGGTAGTGGGTGTGAGAGGCCATTCTTGGGTAACTACGTGAACGGTGAACCGTGAACGGTAAAACGGTAAACGGGGGAACTACTGCATTGTATCTCCCGTTCACCGTTCACCGTTTACCGTTCACGCTTTCTTCTCCTCACCGTAGCAGATCTTCCAACCTCACCGCCGTCTCCGTCTTCTCGTCTCGATACTTCACGACGACCGGTGTGTAGAGCCCGATGCCCATCTGGGCTCCCACGCCTTTCGCGATGGGCCGGCTTCCGGGCACGACCACCGCACCCGCCGGAATCTCGAGTGGGTGGTCGCCTTCCCGGCGGTACGTACGGTTGCGCACGACGTCGACCACGGCTGTTCCGCCCGTGAGAAACACGCCGGGTGCAAGCACTGCCCGCTCGCGCACGACCGTTCCCTCGTAGATCCCGCAGTTACCGCCGATCAGCACATCGTCCTCGATGATCACAGGCAGCGCGCCCGCAGGCTCCAGTACTCCGCCGATCTGCGCCGCCGCCGAGAGGTGCACCCTCTTCCCGATCTGGGCGCAGCTTCCGACCAGGGCGTGGCTGTCGACCATGGTGCCGTCATCGACGTACGCACCAACGTTGATGTACATGGGTGGCATGCAGACGACTCCTTTGCCCAGGTAGCACCCGTCCCTCACCGCCGATCCGCCCGGCACGAGCCGCACCCCATCCTGCGCCCCGATCGCGCGGAGCGGATAGGTGTCCTTGTCGAAAAACGGGAAGGGTCCGCCCAACGCGGCCGGACCGATCTTGCCGAGGCGAAATCCGAGGAGGATTCCGTTCTTGACCCAGGCATTGGCGCCCCAGACGCCATCGGGTCCACGCTCGGCGGCCCGTACCTCGCCGCGGTTGAGGGCAGCTTTGAGGCTCTCGAATGCCGCCAGCGCCTCGGACTCCTGTCCGGTCGCCACACCGTCGGCGAACCGCTCGATTGCCTGGCGCAGGGCCGGGCCCGCCGCGTACTCAGCCGAATTTGCCGACCGATCATCCATTGGCAACGCCGGCGAAGCGAAGCCCTGCGTGCAGCGCTTCTCGAGTCGACTCCGTCACCGGAACCAGGGGCAAACGAAGCACGTTCTCGATTCGCCCCATGAGAGCGAGTGCGGCCTTGACCGGCGCCGGGTTGGTCTCGACGAAGTTGGCGTCCATGAGCGGCAGCAGGCGATGCAGGCAGCCACGGGCGTTTTCCAGCTCTCCGGAGAGCGCCAGGTGCACCATCATCGTCGTGGCTGCCGGCACTTCGTTGGAGACCACTGAGATCAGTCCATCCCCGCCGGACGCAATGAGAGCGAACGCGAGCCAGTCTTCGCCAGAGAGCACCGAGAAATTATCGGCGCGTCCGCGGACGAGATCGATCGCCTGCCTCAGATCTCCGCTGGCTTCCTTGATGGCCCGGCAGCGCGGATGCTGCGCCAGCCGGAGCGCCGTCTCCGGTTTGAGGTTGACCGCGGTGCGGCTGGGCACGTTGTACAGGCAAACCGGCTTGCTGGATGCATCGAGAACCGCCATGAAGTGCCGATACAGACCCTCCTGCGTCGGCTTGTTGTAGTAAGGCGTGGCGCTCAGGATCCAGTCGGCACCGGTAGCGCACATGCGGGTGGTCTCGGCCACCGCTCGGGCGGTGTCGTTGTGGGTGGCTCCGGCCATGACCGGTACTTTTTCGCCGGCAGCGCGGACTACGGTCGCCACGACCCGCTCGCGCTCCGATTCATCCAGCGTCTGGGCTTCGCCGGTCGACCCGCACGGTACCAGGAAATCGATGCCCTCGGCAACCTGCCACGCGACCAGTGCCTCGAGTGCCGGATAATCAACCGACCCGGTCTTGTTGAACGGCGTGACCAGCGCAGTGCCGCATCCCTGCAGGCGACTCATCGGGTCTCTCCGAAAAGCACGTCTTCGAAGGTAAAGACGCCGGTGCGTCCGGGCAGCCACTCCGCGGCCAAGAGGGCTCCCGCGGCAAATCCCTCGCGCGAGCGTGCGGTGTGACTCAAAGTGACGGTGTCGTACGGCCCGTCGTACGTAAGTGAATGGATACCAGGAATGGATCCGGCACGGATGGAGGTGATGGGGAATTTGCGAGCACGATCGGCCGCGAGCAGCCGCTCCTGGAGCGCACGAGCTGTTCCGGACGGGGCGTCGAGCTTCTTGGCGTGATGCTCTTCGACCAGGAACACATCGAAGTCCAATTGTCCCGCAAATGCCCGGGCCAGATCGCCGGCCGCGCGAAGAAAGAGCTGGACCCCGACCGAGAAATTGCCGGCGTGCACCAGCCCGGCACGGTGCTTGTTCACCAGGGCGCTGATCCGAGGGAGCTCCTCATACCAACCCGTGGTGCCACACACGGCGGGTACGCCGGCATCGATGAGCCGAGCCAGATTCTTCGGGGCCGCGGTCGGGGTGGTGAACTCCATCGCGGCATCGATGCCGCGCAGCCGCTCGGACGTGAGCCCACGGCCATCCGGATTTTCGTCCTCGTCGATGATCAGCGCGACATCGTGGCCGCGTGACGGTGCCAGCGACGCGATCGCCCGCCCCATTCGGCCAAACCCCACGATAGCCAGGCGCATTCGCGGGCTTACGACGTGGGCCGCATCGGCCGTATGCCGATTGCTCGATACAGCGAAGCCGGATCGTAGATCGTGCCGCCTTTCATCACGAACGAGACCCGGCGAATGTCGCTGATGCGTTCCGCCGGATTGCCGTCAACAACGATTAGGTCGGCAAGCTTGCCGGGGGCTACGCTTCCCAGGTCGCCATCGCGCTTCATGATCCGGGCGGCGCCCAGGGTCGCCAAACTCAGGACCTTCGGTGCGGGTATCCCCGCGGAGACGTACAACTCGAGCTCGCGCTGCAGAGCGAATCCCGGAAACGCATCGGTCCCCGCGACAATCGGAATGCCCGCATCGTAGAGCTGCTTCAGGAAAGTGAGCATTGCCTGAAAGGAGCGACGATACAGCTGATCCTTTCCTTCCGGCACTGGAAGCCCTCCGATCAGAAATCCACGGCGAATCAGTGGGGGGACCCGATCCGCGATCGCGGAATAGCCCGGGTCCAGCGCCCCCTTGCGAGCCACGAGAAGGTTTTCGAAGACGTTGACCGTCGGATCGAGAACGGTCCCGTGCGACTTGAGCAGCTCCACGAAGGATTGGACACGACTGGAGTGGAGATCGAGTGACGCCGCCCGCTCGGCCACGGCCGTGAAGCGGGCGGGTGTGCGCGTGTCCGGGACCGAATCCACCCAGAAGTTGAGAAACAGAAAGTTCTCGTGCTGGATTTCGTCGTATCCGGCCCTGATTGCCTGTTCCGCGCTCATGAATGCAGGCACGTGGCCGCTCACGCGCATGCCGCGACGGTGTGCCTCGGCGGCGAGAAAGGGCACCAACGAGGGACGCATTGAGCTGTAGATCTTGAGCTGTACGTATCCCGAGTCGGCAAAGCGTTCGACGACCGCCCGACCGGAGGCGGTGTCGTCTGCGATGACCTTGGTCGGGCCGGCGTATGGGCCTGGTCCATCCACCATGCCAGCCATGATGACGCGGGGGCCGAGCAGCTCGCCGGAGTCGAATCGACGCCTGCGCTGCAGCAGCTCGGTCATGTCGTTCCCCATGTCGCGCACGGTGGTGACGCCGGCGGCAAGGTCCAGAATCCCATCGACGTCGCTGAGATGGACGTGCATATCCCAGAGGCCTGGCAGCAACGTTCGGCCTTTCAAGTCGACCATCTCGGCGCCCGCTGGAGACTTCACCGTGCCGTCGGCGCCGACCGCGACAATGCGATCACCTTTGACCACGACGGTCGTGTGGGATCGGCTCCGGCTGGTACTCGGATCGAAGAGATTGGCGTCCCGGAATACCACCGCCCCGCCCGGATGCCGGGCCAGTCGCTTGGCCAGATCGCTGCCGCGGCGGGTGGCGTACTGGTCCTGCGCCGCAACGAGAGATGAGGCCGCGTCTTCGTATCCCTGGCGTATCACGAAGAAGTATGCGCCTGCACCCTGGGCGAAGAAGCGTCCTTGCTGGTCCAACCAGACAGGCACTGGTGTGAGCCCCAAGCCGTGAATCTCGTAATGGACGGCGACCAGCGAATCGCCGCCTCTCTTGAGCGCCACCTGCTCGACCTTCTCGATCCGTGCTTCTCCCGCGGGCAGCACCGCCAGCCTGCCGCTGGATGCCTTGAGCAGCGCACGCGCCATTAACGCCAGCTCCTCGGGAACACCGTCCACGCTGGTGTAAAAACCGGGCGCGCTGGTGCTGTCGGACTCCGATGAGCTGTGCCAGGAGGCCTTTCCGTCTTTCCGGGCAAATCGCTCGTCCACAGCGTTCTTGAGGTAGTCGTTGCCGCGCACCTCGAGTTGCATGGGGAGTCCGTCGGGGTCCAGCACCAGACGCTCGCTCACCTTGGGCCCGCGGCCCCGGTCGTTGAACTCGAAGCTGTAGCGAAGCGTGCCATCGGCATCGGCCCAGCTGAGCTGGGCACCTGCGGGTCGCGCGGCAATGAGGACGGTGTAACGAGTAGTATCGGTAGCGGAGGACAGCGGTCCCACGCGCGGGGACGTGAGCGCAAGCGCGATGACGGGGGTCAGCATGGGCTGCACGATAACAACTTTCCCCGTTATCGGCAGCGCATGCCCGAGTCAGCAGGTTCCGAAGAACTCCTGGTGCAGCCGGCGTACCACGTCGGGCCCGTCCGCCTCCTGCACGATGAAGGTCATATTGATCGCCGAGGCTCCCTGGGAGATGACCTCGACACAGGTACGCTTCACCGCGCCGAAGACCCGGGCGGTAAGCCCGGGCGTGGTCTTGAGCCCGATACCGACGACCGCAACGATTGCCCGACCCTCGTCGATCCAGATCTCGCCCAGGTCTTCCAGCTCGCGTCGGACCAGGTCGATATGGCTCGGATCTTCAATCGTGAGCGAGACGCTCACCTCGCTGCTCGCCAGAACGTCCACCACCACCTCGTGGCGCTCGAAGATCTCGAACAGCTGACGCAGAAATCCGTAGGCGCCCAGCATCCGCGGCGCGCGGATGTTGATGACGGTAATCCCCTTCTTCCAGGAGATCGACCGGATGGGTGAGTCACCCAGCCGCTCCACCTCGGCGCTCGGCTCGATCGTGGTGCCGGGACGATCGGGTCGACGCGAGTTGAGCACAATGATGGGAATTCCTTCGCGAACCAGCGGAACCGCCGTGGCCGGGTGAAGCACCTTGGCCCCGAAAGTCGCCAGCTCGGCGGCTTCCTCGTAGCTCGCGACCGCGAGCGTCTTCGCAGAGGGAACCACTCGGGGGTCCGCCGTCATCAGGCCGTCGACGTCGGTCCAGATCTCGACGCGCGACGCGCGAAGTGCGGCACCCAGCAGGGATGCGCTGAAATCGGAGCCTCCACGGCCGAAGGTCGTCGGAACACCCCTGGCCGTTGCGCCGATGAACCCTTGCGTGACCGGGACGACGCCGCGCTCCAGAATCGGGCAGAGATGCAGCCGCGCCCGGCTGTTGAGCACCTGGACGTATGGCGTCGCACGGCCGAAGCGATCGTCGGTAACCATGATCGGCCGGACATCCACCCATTCCACCGGTACGCCGCCCCCGGCGAGAGCCGCCGTGATCAGTCGCGAGCTCCAGAGCTCTCCCCTGGCCGCGATCGCGTCGATCTCCCGTGGCGTAATGCGCCGCCCAGCCAATGCACCGAGCTCCCGCACGAGACTCTCTGCCTCGGAGCTGATGGCGTCGAGGGCGGCCTCGGCACCGGGAAGCTGGCGTGCCGTGTCTTCGTGACGCCTGACCAGAGCCGCAATGCGGCTGGCTGCTTCGTTGCTCCCGCTTGGGAGCCGGGCTATTCCCAGCAACTCGTCCGTTACGCCGGCGAGTGCCGACATGACCAGGAGGGGTCGCTCGTCCAGCCGGTCGCGGACGATCTCGACCATTCGGCCAATCGCAGCGGCATCGTGGACCGATGTTCCGCCGAACTTGCAAACGATCATGAATGGCTCATGGCACGTGGCCTTCGACCACGAGTAGCTCCGCTATTTGTATCGCAGCGCCGGCGGCACCGCGAATCGTGTTGTGGCTCAAGAGCACGAGCCGCAGGTCGAGGAGCGGGCACGGCCGTACTCGGCCGACGGTCACGGACATCCCGCTCCCCTGCTCGAGATCGAGCCGTGTCTGGGGACGATCGGGACGGAGATCGACAACGACCGGTGACGCTGGAGACGACGGCAGTCCTTGTACTTTCTCCGGCCCACAGAAGTCGCGCAGCACCTCCATGGCCTGTTCGGGCGTGGCGCGGCGTCCGAGCCCCACCGAGACTGTCTCCAGATGTCCGTCGACGGTCGGGACCCGGTTGCAGTGCGCGCTGATTTTCATCGGAACCGGCTCCACCACGCCATTGCGGAGAGCGCCCAGAATTTTCGCGGTCTCCCGCTCCATTTTCTCTTCCTCGCCGCCGATGAACGGGATCACATTGCCGAGGATGTCGAGCGACGGTACGCCTGGATAGCCCGCGCCGGAAGCCGCTTGGAAAGTCGTGACGAACACCTTCTCGACCCCGAAGGCCGCGTGGAGTGGAGCGAGCGCGAGCACCAACCCTGCCGTCGAGCAGTTGGGATTGGCGAGAATGGCGCCCGGCCAGCCGCGGGCGGTGCGCTGCCGCTCGATCAGGCCGAGATGATCCGCGTTGATCTCGGGGATCATGAGAGGCACGTCGGCGTCCATGCGGTGGATTCTGGTGTTGGTCACCACGAACGCTCCGCACTCAGCGAAGCTCTGCTCGATATCCTGTGCGACGTCGGCATCGAGCGCGGAGAAGGCAATACGAGCAGCGAGCGGCGGCGCCGAGCGGGCGATCGTCATGCCGGCCAGGCGGTCGGGCAGAGGGACGTTCTCGCGCCAGCGAACCACGTCCCCGTAGCGCTTGCCGGCGCTCTGATCCGAGGCCGCCAGCGCCGCGAGCTCGAACCACGGATGCTCGGCCAGGAGCCGCACGAACTTCTGCCCTACCGTCCCCGTCGCTCCCAGCACGGCGACCGGAATCTTCGGGTTCATGGTGCGTCCTCCGCGAGCAGGTCGGTCGCGAGCTTCACGTAAAGGTCCACCCCGCGCAGCAAGTCGGACTTGCGAATCCGTTCTTCATCGCTGTGGGCGACTCGGATCGTTCCCGGACCGAGCTGGTATCCGCGTCCCCAGGCGCCCAGGAAAGGAAGATCGCTGGCAAAGGAGACGAACGTCGTGTCCCAGCCCACCGGCGCGGCGGTCTTGTAGGCCGGAATTTCCACCGCGCCCGTCACTACGACGCCTGGCCCGAGCGCGGCGTCAATCGCGTTCTTGAGCTCAACCGTCGGCCCCACGGTGCGGAAGTGCACCTGGGCTTTGGCATACGGCGGGATGACATTGGGCGCGACACCGCCCTGGATGATTCCGATGTTGAGCGTGGAAGGGCCGAGCAGAGGATCGCTCGGCAGGGGCAAGCGGCGGAGCCGCTCGAGGGTATCGAGCAGTGGGTCGATGGCCGACTGCCCTTCGTCAGGATAGGCGGAGTGAGCGGCGCGGCCCTCCGCCTCCAGATCGATTCGGAGGGAGCCCTTCTGGCCGATCGAAAGCCGGTTCTCTGTGGGCTCGCCGTTGATGAGGAAGCGGCCTTTGGGCTCCAGGCGTTCGGCCGCGAGCGCGCCGTCCGAGCCGTTCTCTTCGCCTACTACGAAGAGGAGCCCAATGCGCCGCTCGCCTGCCTGGGCGAGGCGTTCGCTCGCGGCAACCATCGCAGCGGCGATCCCCTTGGCGTCGCACACGCCACGGCCGCGAAGCCATTCGTCGTCTTCGCGGAAGGGGACGTACGGCGGAACACAGTCGAGATGAGTCGAGAAAACGACCGTTGGTGGCTCGCGGAAGGCATAGACGTTCTCGCGCCCGGGGGACACCGGCTGGAGGATTACCCGCCAGCCGGCACGCTGGAGCTCGCCGGCGATAAAGCTGACCGCCGGGCCTTCCGCGAACGTCGGGGACTCCCGCGCGACCAGTGCGCGGGTCAACTCAATGGGATCCACAAGCAAAGACCCCGCCGGGCTCTCGCGCGGCGGGGCTCTCGGTATGGGTTTTGACCCACGACCGCTACGCCGACCCGCGCGCGCTCCGCCGACAGCGCATGCGCTTGAGCCCGGTTCGGCCGCACGTGCGCACGGTGGGAGCCGGGTTGGGCATCATCGAGATCATCGTCGGGCGAGTCATCGGCATTGGACCGGTAAGCTAGGAGGGGGATCGGGAGCCGGGCAAGAGCGAGGTCGGATCCACCGTGCGCACGGCTGCCTCCGCTTCGCGGGCAGCGCGCTCCCCCTCCGGGACGTCCACAAGTGCCAGCAGCGCACCCCCGACCACGAAGAACGCGATGACCGACAGGATGGCCGCCCTGCTGGAGCCGGTGAACGCAATGGCGACCGCAAAGAACAGCGGCCCGAAGATACCCGCGAACTTCTCGAACACGCTGAAGAAGCCGAAAAACTCCCCCGACTTGTGCGGTGGTGTCATGGTGGCAAATAACGAGCGGCTGAGCGCCTGGGTGCCGCCCTGCACGACACCCACCAGGCCGGCGAGCACGAAGAAGTGGGTTGCCGTGCGCATGAAATAGCCCAGCACGCTGATCACGGTATACACCAGGAGGCCCAGGAACACCGCTTGCTTGGCCCCGATCCATCCTGCGAGCGAGCCGAATAGAAAGGAGAAGGGGATCCCCACGAACTGGACCATCAGGATCGCCGTGATCAGCGCGCCTTGCCCGATGCCGAGCTCGGTCCCGTACGCCGTCGCCATCTTGATGATGGTCTGGATGCCGTCGTTGTAGATCAGGAACGCGAGCAGGAAAACGAAGGCCTGGCGGAATCCACGTAGCTCGCGAAAGGTTTCCCCCAGGCGAACGAACGCGATCACAACCGGATTTTCCCCGCGCCGCTCGTCCTGCTCGAGCCGGCGAGGAGGCTCGGGAACCCGCCGAAAGAGAGGAATCGAGAACAGCGCCCACCACGCAGCTACGGACACGAACGCCAACCGTACGGGCAGCGTGGCAGCGGCTTCCGCGAGCCCGGGTCCGGAGGGCAGTCCGAACCAGGCCGGCTTCTGAATCCAGGCAAGATTGACCGCCAGCAGCACGCCCCCGCCGATGTAGCCGAGAGCGTATCCCGCCGTCGAAACGCGATCCACTTCTTCCGGCGAGGCGATGTGCGGAAGCAGAGCCTCGTAGAACACGAAGCTTCCGGTAGCGCCGATCATCGCGAGGACGAACAGGAGAGAGGCGAGTAGTGAGTCTCCGGTGTGGATGAAGAACATCGCCGCGATTGCCAGGAGGCCCAGAAGCATGAACGCCGCGAGGAATCGCTTCTTCGCTGCGACATAGTCCGCGGCTGCCCCGAGAACGGGAGACAGAAGTGCGACGAACGCGAGCGAGACTGTGTTAGCCGTCGCCAGGTACTGGGTTGCCTTGCCCTCGACCAATCCCGCCCCGGCGACCTTCACATAGTAGATCGGGAAGATCGCGGTCACGATCCCGACCTGCACGGCAGAGATCGCCCAGTCGTACATGGCCCAGGCCCGAAGCTCCGGACGATGGAGGCCGAGCCGGTCGAGGAAGGACGTGGACATGAGTGCCTGAAGGGTGGCAGAGGAAGGGATTTTGCGAAAGGCGGCTCAGGTGGGAACGCGCGCACCCCGAGCGCTATCGCGCCGCCGCAACGAAAGGAGGACTGCGCCAGCCAGCGTACCAATGATGAGCCCGAGTGAAACTCCCGTCGGTATATGAACCCAGTTGCTCAGCGCCATCTTGAGGCCTACGAACACAAGAATGCCTGCCACTCCTGGTCGTAGATAGACGAACTTATCGAGCAAGCCAGAGAGCACGAAGAAGAGTGCTCGCAGGCCGAGAATTGCAAACACGTTCGAGCTGAAGACCAGAAACGGATCCCGGGTGACGGCAAAAACGGCAGGTATGCTGTCGATCGCAAATACCAGATC
>JBKPOS010000047.1:0-8813 GCA_046733215.1 Gemmatimonadota bacterium | reverse complement strand
GGCACACATTGGCGTCGGCCGGAGTGTGCCTAAGAGTGTGTCCAAACGAGGTCCGAAACCGGTCATCCGCCAACCAACGCCAACCACGAACCCAATAAAAAACGGGCCTGAAATCGTCGATTTCAGGCCCGTTCGGTGATTCACAGCAGCCTTAGCAAACCGCCGCCTTCAGCCTCTCGGCCACCTCACCGCATGAGAAGGCTAAGTATATACGAGATCACGGTTTACGAGAGCAGCGTTGTGCCCATGATTGTCCCTGAACGTGTCGCCGCCGCTACTCAGAATGCGTTGAGAACTGCCGCCGCTTCGGGCTTGACACCGCGAAACAGAACGCAACGGTTTTTTTGAATCCAGCATCGCCGCAAGTTGCTGACGCATCGGTGGTTGCCGGCCTGAATTGGATCGGCCTATTCGCAGTCACGGTACTCGCGAAGCGACGAATCGCGCGGCTCACAGAGAGCAACGGCTTCCATCCGAACGTAACGGTTCTCTAAACCGCTGCACAGCGCATCATCAAGATCTCCGGCTCCATCTGTGCACGTAGGCCCAATCTGTTTCAGCTCCGTGGTCGGCCGCTGTAGACGCTGGGCGGCGCTGACAAAAGAACGAGCGCCACTATGGCGATTCCCGCAGCTCCAGCCATGTCACCACTCGACCTTCAGAGTTCCGCCGCCGGCGTTCCTAATCGAGTCCTCGATTTACGGGAGAGCACCATGCATCCTTGGAGGCATTTCCGGTTCCTGCGAAGCCGAAAGCATCTCGCCGGCTACTTCGGATCGTAGCGAAGCGTCAGCTTCACCATCACCGGCTCGTCAGCTTTGCTGTTCGCCTGATAGAAGATCGTCTGCGGGCGCGGTTCGTCCGGCGTGAGAGTCCTCTGACGATTGAAGCCGGCATCCTTTTCGACCTTCGTCCAGGCTTGTCCGACACCAGCCGGCATCTCGAGACGTCCGACCGGCCCGCCCCACGATCGCTCCCAGATTGCGAGCTGCGCCGCGGGCACGAGGACGGGCCTGTCGCCAATCGTCAGTCCCTCGAGCGGTTTCGACGACACGACAATGTTCAGGACCTCAGCCGTCTGATCGGGACGGCTGCGCCGCAGCCGGAAATACGGCGGGGCATCGTCCTGCGCCGGAATTTCCACGACACGGCCGGCGGCGACGCGATTGTCGCCACCACGTGTCACCGTGGTCGGAAAGATCAGATACGCATCGCCTGACTTGCCGTCGCTGAATTGCTCGCGATCGATCACGTAGAGGTATCCGCCGCGGGCGGCCTCAATGCTCAGACGAACGCGATCGCCTTCCACGAGCCGCTTGTCGGCGGCGACGCGTGACGGGATCCACTCTTCGACCTCGCCGCCCTGGTGCGCGAGTAGCCGTTCGCCGGTATCGGTGCGCGCGGGTTCGCGCAGCTGCCACACGGTGACGCCAACTACGCGATCAGGCTTGACCGACGTCACGGGAACCTGCGGCGTCACGGTCTTGTAGGTCTTCTTTTCGATGAGCGCAGTGTCCCAGAGAGAACGCGTGTCGTTCTGCGCGCCGATGGGATGGGCGACGATGGACGCGGCAGACAGAATCGCGAGGGCAATCGAGGAACACCGCGTGAACGGCTTCGTGATGATCATTGCCATTCTCCCTGCAGGATGAACGCGGCCCAATAGTACGGCGCGCTCCACGATCTCCGGGCGAGCATCTCGAGCTGGGCGGACCGCAAGGCAGCGGCAGGACGCTCACCGCGCTTCAGCATCGCCTGATAGAAACTGTGCATCAGATCGGCCGTCGCCTTGTCGCTGACGCTCCACAGGCTGACGGCCACCCGCGCGGCGCCAGCGTACATGAAAGCACGCGTCAACCCGACTAGGCCCTCACCTCTGATTTCCTTGCCGAGTCCTGTTTCGCACGCGCTCAGCACCACGAGTTCCGCCGGCAGGCTGAGGTTGTAGATGTCGTGCGCGCGAAGAAATCCGTCCTGCGGCTGACCCTGGTCATTCACCATCGACAAGACCAGCGCCGACAAATCCGGACGCTCGGCGTCGAGGTATCCGTGGGTCGCAAAGTGCACGTATCGGTAGGTGCCGAGGCTGGGATCCATCGTCGTCGTACGACTCGCCTGAAATCCGAGAGCGGTCGTATGACTGAAGCCGCGGGCGGCCGATTCGATCTTTTTTGCTTCGTCTGCTGTGAACGGCAGCCGCGGGATCGTGCGGCTGTCGCTCCCCTCGGAGAAGTGTTCGAGGAGGCGGGTGGCTGCGGCCGTCTCCGTCGCGGCGGCTGCATCGACAGCGGTCGGCGCGATCTTGACACGTCCGTCGCGTGTCGAAAAAACCGGATCAGCGATGATCGCGATCCCGTTCGGCGCCGGCGTCCGCGCCGCGAGCGTCGATCGCTGAACGGCAACCGCCGATGCCGATGACGCGCTGACGATTTCCGCATCGGCAATGAGAGGGCGATAGCCGGCCGCCGCCTCGGACAATGTGAGCACCCCGAATGGCACGTACTGTAGCGCGCCGTCGGCGACGACGACGATTCGCCTGCGACCCAGGTCGGCTTGCAACGGCGCGAGCACCAGGCGGCTCAATTCCTGGATCGCCGTCGGAGCCTGCCGGTCGGCTTCGGCGATGCGGTCCAGCCGTTGGCGCGTCGACTCGGCTGCCCTCCGCCGGCTCCGGGCCGTGAGCAGGGTGTATGTCGTGCGCGCCGCGCGTTCAATCTCGCTCCGGCCGGGCAAGGCGTAGCCGTGCAGCGACGTCGGCGTGACCGTCCACGCGAAACTCCGTTCGCGTCCGAGCGCGTATTCGACCAGCACCGTGTCGGCGTCGAGCAGTTGCTGAATGGTGCCCGCGCTCAGCGGCTGCGGCTGAGCGAGCGCGGCAAACGCCGGGCTCTTGGCGCGGATCTCCGACCGGACCTGCTCGTATTCGGCTTCGAGATCGGCGATGTCCTTCTTGAACGCAATCGATCGCGTCTGTCCGGACGCGCCGGCGGGCAGCTGCATCAGACGCACCGCCTTGGCATCGATCGCCTGCGCTACGCGCTTCTCGCGATCCAGCAGCGCGACATCTGCACCGCGACGGATGTCGATCTTCGCTTCGGTCAGCATCTCGAGCATGCTGCGCGCGCGCGCCCGCTCACTCGTCTCCAGCGCCGCGCCCGGATTGCCCAGCCGCGTGGCGATGTCCATGCTCAGCCAATATGCGTCCTGCTGCGTCGCGAGGTATGCGGCACGCATGCCTTGGCTGACGACGCCGGCGCGGACCCGCTCGAGGCGAGTCAGGGCACGCGTAATTGACTCTCGTGCGTCAGCGAGATTGCCCAGGTCCCGCTGGGCGCGCGCCATCCCCTGGAGAGCGCGGCTCTCGTTCTGCTTGTCGCCCAGGCTTTCCAGGATATCGAGGCTCTCGCCGTACATCGCGAGCGCGTTCGACGGCTGCTCCTGGTTCCGGACATCGGCCAGGCTGTTGAGCAGCAGGGCGAGCTGCCGTCGATCCCCTCCTCGTCGCAACAGAGGGAGCGCACTCTCGTAATACTCCGCGGACTTGGGCGCGTCGCCCAGTACTGCGTGCGCGTCGCCCATGGCCTGGAGCGTCTGCGCCAGGCCGCGCGGGTCGCCGACCGTCTTTCGCAGTTCCAGTGCTTCGGCGAATGAGTCGAGTGCGCTCTGCCGCTGACCGAGACGGGCCAGAGCGCCGCCGATGCTGGTGAGAATCTCCGCTTCACCTGCCTTGTCCCCGGTGGCTTGGCGCAGCGGCAGCGCACGCCGGTAGTACGCCAGCGCCATGTCGAGGTCGCCGAGCTGCAGGTAGATCTGGCCGATGTTGCGCAGCGCGATGGACTGCCGCGCCTTGTCGCTCACCGATTCGAAGATCTGCGCGGCCTGCGTGTAGTTGTCGAGCGAGGTCTGCCAGTCGGCAGTGTCGTATGCGATCTTGCCGATGTTGTTGAGGGCCGCCGCCTCACCGTTTCTGTTGCCGATGGCGCGAAACGGCGCGAGCGCGTCGCCATAAAACTTGAGGGCGTTCGGCACATCGCCGAGCGCGTCGTACGCGCCGCCGGTGAGATTGAGTACGCTCGCCGCCATGTTCGGCTCGCCGAGCGTCGGGGCCAGCGGAAGAATACTTACTAACGCATCGAGCGCGATCTCGAAGTCGCTCGAGTTGGCGCGCACGAGGGCGATGCGGTACGTCGTCAGGACCTCGTTGAAGCGGTCGCCGTTCGCGCGAAAGAACGCGAGCGCGTGCTCGTATTGCCCAATCGCCTGCGCGCGGGAGTCTGCCGTGTTCTGCCCGCGCAGCCGCTCACCGTCAGCGAACGCCTTGAGCGCCGCGACGTGCTCGCGATCCGACTCGAGTGCCGGCCGCAGCGCCTCGACCCGGATTTCGTAGGTGCCTGCCGCCGCCTTCGCATTGAGCGCGCTGACGTCCACACGGTACGTTCCCGCTTGATCGGCGATGATCGCCAGCGGCTCCGGGCCAAAAGGGCCATTCGGGTTGTCGCTGAACGCCATCTGCTGTCCTTGCGGGTTGGTGGCCTTCACGCCAACGTCGATGCCGCGCTGATCGACAATGACCCACAAGAATTGATCGGCGGCGAGCGACACTTCATACGCATGCGCCTCGCCGCCCTTCATGGTCTTCACCACCCGGGTCGACGAGTCGAGCGGCGAGGGCGCATTCTGCAGCAGAGATGCGAGCAGCACGAGGCCGGGTCCGAGCTGCATCATCACGGCCGTCTACTGTCCGCTGGCTGTCCAGTTGTCGTCGGCCTCTTCTGGGCTGGCGCACGGGGCAGTCCGTCCAACGATCTTGTTGGTGCCACTGTTGTAAGCTCCGTTGAATGAATAGGTCTGACCTGCCGGCGTGATCGAGAATTGGACCGTGGCACCATTCGTGGACATGCCGGTCATCGTCAGAACCGTTCCGTCGTCGAGCGTGTACGTGCCTCCCAGGCTCCCGTTCGGCGACTGCGGGGGATTCGGCGGGGTATAGTCGAACGTTCCGTTCAGGTCGACGGTGCCACAGCTCACAGTGGAATCAAACGTTGCCATTGGGCACTCCTTTGAGTCAGTGATGTTCCAGAGTCAAGAGGTAGACGAACGGATCGAGCCCAGTCCTCAGCCGCGTCTGCTGCGTCCGATCGTCCTTCTCAATCTTTGGCGGTGACGCCGTATGCGACGTGAGGAACCCGGTCACGCCGCGGCTGATCGCAGCATCGCGCATCGTGCCGCGGTCGCTCGTGTTCATGAACGGTATGCTGGATTCTAGTTCAGGAACCTTGCTGCTGGCCCAGACAATCCACACGCGCTCGGATCCCTTCTGGTCGTCGAACTGGAACCAGCTGTCCTTTGGAACCTGGGTGACCTGCCCGCGTTCGATCGGCGTCGCGGCAATCAGGTTGTACGGGCTGCCGCCCGGCGCGCCGCCTGGCCCTTCGCTGACGAGATAGAGGAACCCGGACCGCGGACTGTCGAAGTGCAGCCGTATCCGGTAATCCTTCTCGAAGTTGATCGCCTGCGCGAGACGAAAGGGATCTTCAAATGGCTTGCCGTTGCGATATTTCTGCACGGTGATCCAGTAGCTGAGCGCGATCGGGGGCGTCACGGGCGCCGCGGCGGGCGCACTCGGCTCAGACGATCGGCGCATGAGTCCGGGCGCGACCGTGACGATGGCAATCAGCGCGACGACTATGGCTGCGACGATCCACGTCGCAGCCGATCGCGTCGTGCGCGGCGGCGCCACGGCGGATTCGAGGTCCCGTTTGATTGCCTTCAGATCGATCAGCAGTTCCTTCGCGCTGGTGTACCGTTCGTCCCTGCTCTTTCGAAGCGCCTTCCGTACGGTGGCGTCCAGCAGCGCCGGAACCCCGCGCACGGTTGCCGACACCGGCGGTGGATCGAACGTCAGGAGCGACGCCAACCGGTCGCCTGGCGTGTCGCCGCGGAAAGCGCTCTTGCCCGTGACGATCTCGTAGAGCAGCGCCCCCATCGCAAAGATGTCGGTGCGGTGATCGATGACGAGTCCGCGCGCCTGCTCTGGCGACATGTAGCTCAGCGTACCGAGAAGTTCCCCCGCCTCGGTCCCCAGGTAGGTCGTCTCTTCGTTCGGCATCGTGGACGGGCCGGCGATCTTGGCGATGCCGAAATCCAGAAGCTTCACGTAGCCGTCGGGGCGCAACATCACGTTATCGGGCTTGATGTCCCGATGGATGATGCTGGCATCGTGCGCGACCGCGACCGCGCCGGCGAGCTGCACCGCAATATCGAGCGCTTCCGGAAGGGGGATGGGACCCGCCCGGAGGCGCTGGCGCAGCGACTGACCGTCGATGAATTCGGTGGCGATGAACGCGGTCGGCGTCTCGCTGACTTCGTAGACCGTGATGATGTTCGGGTGATTGAGCGCCGATGCGGCCTTGGCTTCCCGCATGAACCGCCGCATCCGATCCGCATCGCCGACGAAACCCGGGGGGAGGAATTTCAGCGCGACTTTTCGCGACAGGCGGGAATCCTCGGCGAGGTACACCTCGCCCATCCCGCCCGACCCGAGCTGGCGAAGGATGCGATAGGAGCCGACAATCGTGCCCGGGCCGACGCTCATACCCACCTGTCTCAAGTAGTCTGGGTCCTGCGCGCCAACGCCTTCCACATTGGCGTGCCTGACGGCCCAGAGTCTACCGACGTGTATCTATCCGTCAACTGCGAGGTTGGATCATGACGGAAGAAGGTCACGCCATCACTGCAACGGCCGACGACTCCCTGTGAACTTTCTTCGAGGCATCGACTCTCAGCCACAGCAACCCACCGAACGAGCGCCGCGACCATCGGCACAAACGGCGCGTCGTAGCACCCGAATCCCTGGACGATGTCGCCATAGGCAGAGATTCTTGCCTGTTATATTTCAGCGCGGCGCGCGTTGCGCGTCGATCCGGTACAGGCGCTTCAGCACCACTAGAACCTGCATCGCCGTATGCGTGGAATGGATATTAACTAGGTTCGAGGCGCGAATGCCGGTGGTCTATTTGACCGCCGCACTCAGCGCACGGGCGACAGCTTCGGCGAGCCGCTCCAAATCATATGGCTTGCCCACGATTTCAATCGTTGGAGTAGGCCCGACCATGTCCGTAAGTGCTTTTCGTTCGTGGTCGTGAGCACGACGGGAATCTGGCGGAGATCGTGGACGTCGTGGAACTCCTGGCAGCGGTGCCAATTGTGATCGTAAGGAAAGCTGATGTCGAACACGATGACATCGGGCCGATGATTCCCACTCCGGCCACGTGAGCGGGCGGGTCGGAAGCACAGTCGGACGTGCGTGCCGAATGAGCCGCTGGTTTGACGCTTCAATCAACGACGCGCGATACTCCACCTCCACAATCGCGTTCCACAACCAGCGAAGGAGTTTCGATGAAGGCATCGCGATCGCGAATCTCAGATCGGCGATTCGCCGTCTTGCATCGATGAACAAAGACATTCTGAGTCGCTATCGGCTACTCGAACGAATCGGCGCCGGAGGCATGGGCGAAGTGTGGAAGGCACACGACGGCAGGCTCGATCGCATCGTCGCCGTCAAGATGCTGCTGCGCGGCGCGCTCGGTTCGCTCAACGACGACGCCGGCCGCGAACGATTCCGGCGTGAGGCGCAAACGCTCTCCCAACTGTCGCACGCCGGGATCGCGACGGTGTTCGACTTCGACGCCGACAGCGATAACGAGTTCCTCGTCATGGAGTTCGTGCCAGGAGGTACGCTCGAGTCCAGGCTGCGAGAGAGTCCGCTGCCACTCGTGGAGATTCAATCGCTCGGCGCCGCGATCGCCGACGCGCTGGAGTACGCGCACCGCCACAGCGTCCTCCATCGAGACCTGAAGCCCGGGAATGTTGCGCTGACGACAGAGGGGCAGCCGAAGATCCTGGATTTCGGCCTCGCGCTGCTCCTGTCCGGCGACGCGATGACGGGCCGTCTGACCCAGGCGGGCACCGTCATGGGTTCGCTGGCTTACATGGCGCCCGAACAACTCGCGGGCGAGAAAGAAGACGCGCGAACGGACGTTTACGCGCTTGGCGTCACACTGTTCGAACTGGCGACAGGGCAACGGCCGTTTGCTCAGGAACGGCCGCAGGCGCTGATGTTTGCGATTGTCAACACGCCCGCCCCGTCACTGCGAACCCTCCGGCCGGAGGCGAGCGTCGACTTCGATTGTCTGATTGCGTCCTGCCTCGAGAAGGACCGGGCGCGCCGGCCAGCATCGGCAGCGGCGGTTGCGGACGCCTTGCGCCGTCTAACCGTCACCGGTTCCAGCGGGTCTTCGCCCGCCTCGGCGAGGGGTCCGATCCGCGGCATCGCCGTCCTGCCGTTCCGCAACATCTCCCAGGATCCGGCTCAGGACTATTTTGCCGACGCCATGACCGAGGCAGTGATCGCGGACCTTTCGCGGATCAGGGCCCTGCGTGTCATCTCGAGGACGTCTGCGATGCGGTACAAAGGGACCGCGTTGTCGCTTCCCGAGATCGCCCGGGAGCTGAACGTGGAGGCGATTCTGGAAGGCTCCGCGCATCTCGTCGGTGGGCGTGTGCGGCTGAGCGTCCAGCTCATTGCCGCGCGCACGGACGAAACGCTCTGGGCCGATCGGTACGACCGGCAGCTTGAAGACGTCCTCGGCCTTCAGAGCGAGCTCGCCGAAACGGTTGCCCGCGAAATCGCGGTGCAGCTGACCCCGACCGAGGTCGCACAGCTCGCGCGCCGTCACGTGGTGAATCCGGAGGCGCATCTCGAATATCTCAAGGGACGACATTCGGCGTGGGGAGGCTCGCCTCAAGGGGTG
>JBKPOS010000046.1:0-23378 GCA_046733215.1 Gemmatimonadota bacterium | reverse complement strand
TATCGGCCGGTAACGCCGGTTGACACCGCTTCCCCGGAGGCAGGCAAGCGCGTCGAGCTTCAACTCACCGATGAGGGCGGCCGGGGCATGGCATCACAGCTCGGTCCGGACGCCCTGACTGTCGATGCGGACATGGTCCGCGCTGATTCGTCCAGCATCACAGTGGCTGTGTGGCAGGTGGAGGACACTCACAACTCGCAAACCCAGTGGCGCGGCGAGCAGGTCGTGGTACCTCGTGGCGCCATCGCGACGCTTCGCGAGCGCAAGCTCTCGGTCGCCGGGACCGGCGTCATCGGTGGTCTGATCGCCGGCGGTGCGCTGGTCGCGTACGAGGCGTTCAAAGGCAGCGGCGACCTGCAAGGCAACGGACCCACCAGCGGGCCGGGACAAGGACAGCAGTAAAGCGGGAGAAAGCGGAAAGGGAGAAAGGGGGAAGGGGGGAGGCATATGCCCCTTACTCGCCTTCCCCGTTCTCCTTTCCCCCCTTCTCCCGCTCTTTCTCTCCTTTTCTCCCATTCTCCTTTCCCAGCAGTCTTTGCAACCCCTCTCGATACCCACGGGTTGACGTGAGTCGGGTGCGGTCCTGCAGGATTATCAGGTGATCGCCCTGAAACCACGGCTGAATTTCCTGGATCCGGTCGATGTTGACGATCGCCGATCGGCTGATCCGTACGAAACGAGCCGGATCGAGCTGTTGCTCCAGGGCGGCCATGCCTCCACGCAGTAGGTGGGTGGCTTTGCCAACGTGGAGATTGACGTGCTTACCCGCTGCCTCGATCCAGTCGATTGCTTCGGTGCGGAGAAAGAAAGTTCGTTCCGGCGTCCGGATCACGAGGCGCTCCAGCCCCAATTCGCCTTTTTGTCGCTGATTCAACTCTTCCAGCAAGGCGATCATGCGCCGGGCCGCATCGGCTGGCCCGGTGGTCGGAAGCTGCTCGCGTGCGCGGTTGAGTGCGGCGTGCAGTCGGGTCTGATCGAAGGGCTTGAGCAGGTAGTCGAGGGCGTGGACTTCGAAGGCCCGGACCGCATAGCGATCGTGAGCGGTCACGAATACGATGGTTGGCGCCCGATCGTGCTCGAGTGCATCCAGGACTCCGAATCCATCTATTCCCGGCATCTCTATGTCGAGAAAGGCGAGATCGGGGCCGTGGCGCCGGATCGCCTCGAGCACCTCGTGCCCGCTGGCGCATGCGGCGACTAGCTCCACATCCGGCTCAGCCTGAAGCATACGAGATAGCCGCTGGCGTCCCATAGGCTCGTCGTCGGCGATCAGGACACGCAGCACGCTCATGCCGGCTCCGGAAAGCCCGATCGGAGCGGCACCGGCGTGTGCGCCGCCGTGCACGAGGTGTAAGGGATTCGGAGACTCGCGAGCACTCCACCACCGGGCGCGTCCGACAGCGCGAAGGTGGCGCGGGCACCGTAGAGCCGAGCGACGCGCTCACGGGTATTGCGAAGGCCTACGCGTTCTGCGGGTCCCCCGGCAGGAAGCCCGGGCCCCCAATCGCGAATAGACAGGAGAAGGTCGTCGCCGCGACGGCGCGCCTTGAGATGAATTCTGGCCTGCCCGGAAACTGGGTCTCGCCCATGCCGAATAGCGTTCTCCAGCACCGGCTGCCACACCAGAGTCGGCACCGCTGCATCGAGCGTATCCGGAGTGCAGTCCCATTCCACCAGCAGCCGATCGCCCCAGCGGACCTGCTCGATGTCGACATACGCCCGGATGAAATCGATTTCCTGGCTGAACGGAACCAGTTGGTGCCCCGCGTGATCCAGCGACAGACGAAGGAAATCGCCCAATCGCGTGATCATGAGATCCGCCGCTCCGGGATCCGCGTGGACCAGCTCCGCCGTCGTATTGAGGGTGTTGAAGAGGAAGTGTGGCTGCAACTGCATCTTGAGCACCTGCAGCTTGGTCTTTGCCAGGCTCGCCTCCAGACCTGCGGCTTCCACTTCCCGCCTCTGGGACAGCGCGAGATAACGGCTGATCTGAGCCAGAGCCACGATCAGCACGTAGCCCAGCACGCGCGCATCCAGGCGCGGCAGGAGCGAGGCGACGAGCGGCCCTTCCTCCGGTGTCAGGAGCCGCTCCGCGATCCATCGCTCGGCGATGGCCGCGACCAGCACGAACACCAGTCCGGTCAGCAGCTCGGCCGAAAGATTCGTTGCCGTGGTGTAGCGCTCAGCGGTGAGTTGCCGCGCGACCCAGAAGGCGGCGACCGTCGCGCCGATCCAGAGCTGCAGGCTCACAGTCCCCATCGATAGCAACGCTCCCCAGGGTAACTCGGACGGCAGAGGTGCTGCGCCGGTGAGATATGCAACGACGAAGGACAGACCGGTGACTGCCGCCCAGCCACCAGCGATCAGCCAGACGAGGCTGACCGTGGGGAGTCGCGCCGCGGCGGCGCGGTTGGACGAGAGCCTGGACGCCAGGAGCATTGTTTGCAGTGTCGAGAGGAGAGCCTTTAACCACGACGTCGGGGGATTCCCAGTGGTTTCGGTAGATCGATGGGGAGCGCGGCCCCTACCGGCTTGTAGGGCAGAGGGCAGGTGAATAGCTTCGGAGGCGACTTGGAGCTGCGCCGTAACCCAAATAACCGTAAGAATATACGAGACGGTCTGTGATCATGCGTCAGGGCTTGCTCTGGCTCTCTGAGCGGCAGGGCGTCTTCAATTTCGTGCGGCGAAACGGGCTTGCCCGAAAGTTCGCCTCGCGGTTCGTCGCGGGAGAGACGGTTGAAGAGGGTGTCGCGGCCGCAAGCGATTTGAGCCTTCGCGGCATCACCGCGACGCTCGACCTTCTGGGCGAGAGCGTCACGCAGGAAAGCGATGCGGCAGCCGCGTGCGCTCAGTACATCGAAATGATGGACCACATGGCGACTGCGGGCGTCGAGGTCAACGTCTCGGTCAAGCTCACCCAGATGGGCCTTGATATCAGCGAAGAGGTTTGTCTTCACAACGTGGTCAGCATTTTGGAGCGAGCCCGCGAGCTGAATGGATTTGTTCGTCTGGACATGGAGGGGTCGGACTACACCGAGCGGACCCTGAGCTTCTTCAAATCGCGCCTGTTTCAGCCTTTCGAATCGAGCTGTGGGGTCGTAATTCAGGCCATGCTCCGTCGGTCAAAGGCGGACGTGCAGGATCTGATTGACATGGGTGCCCGGGTCCGGCTCTGCAAGGGCGCTTACCTGGAGCCACCGTCGGTTGCGTTCCCGGACAAGGCAGACGTCGACCGAAACTATGTCGAGCTGATGGAGCTACTGCTCACTCGCGGGAAGTATCCCGGCATTGCCACCCACGACCCCGCGATTCTCAAGCACGCTCAAGCCTTCATCCAGCAAAACACCATCGGATCGGACCGCTACGAGTTTCAGATGTTGTACGGCGTGCGACGCGACCTGCAACAGCGGCTCCGCCGGACAGGCCACCGCGTCCGGGTCTACATCCCGTTCGGCACTCAGTGGTATCCCTATCTCATGCGCCGCCTGGCCGAGCGGCCCGCCAACATCGCCTTCATATTGGGCAACCTCGTCAGGGAGTCGGTGCCGGGGCGGTGAGCGAGTTTACCCTCGGTGGCTACATGGAGAAGCACGAGCGCGCTGCCGCTTTCGGCGGGAGCGACGGCCATGCCTACTCCGTCGCCATCTACGTCGAGGAAGAGCCGGACCAGCGTGGCCGCTTTGGGGCAGCCTTACTGTTCGTTCGTTGGTCGCCTGCCGGCGACCGCCCGGTCGGGCATCTCGAGACCGAGGTACTGGTCTGGGGAAAGACCAAGGAAGAAGCAGCTGATCGCCTCAAGGCACTTTCCTTGTTCGATGTGAAAGCAGCGTTGGACGAAGCGATCAGCCAGGCGCCGGGCGAGTGGTAGGCCCAGGGTTGGGTACCGTCCTTGAGCGGGACGGCGCCGTCTACCGCGTAGCCACTGCAGAGGGCCCGGTGCGTGCGGTTCTCCGCGGCAAGGTGAAGCGTGGCGAGCCGCGCGTGGTGGTTGGGGACATCGTGCGACTCGAGCCCGAGGCCGGCGGCGAAATCTTTGGTATCTCGAGCGTGGAGCCCAGAAGGTCATTGCTGGCTCGGCGGGTTCCTGAAAGTCGAGGCTCTCGCCCCGTCGCTGCCAACGTGGACCACGTATTCGTGGTCACTGCGACGGTCCGGCCAGAGCCGATTCCACAGCTCATCGATCGCTTACTGGTCGTCGCCGAGGCCAATTCGCTCTTGGCCGCCGTTGTGCTGAACAAAATCGACCTAGAACTCGGCTTCAGTCTTGAGAGACGGTTTCGATCGGCCGGATACCCGGTATTCCGGACCAGCGCCAAGACGGGGGAGGGCATCGCAAGCCTTCGCGCGGCTCTCTCCGACGGTATTTCTGTGGTAACCGGGCCGTCCGGGGCCGGGAAATCGAGCCTGCTGAACGCCATCCAGCCCAGCCTTCGACTGCGGACAGGTGAGTTGAGCGCCCGAGTGCAACGGGGCCGCCAGACGACAGTTTCGGCGGTGATGATTCCGCTCGATGGTGGCGGCTATCTCATGGACACGCCCGGCTTCAGCGAAGTGGGTCTGTGGGGCATCCAGGCGCGCGAGCTGGCGGCGTGCTTTCCCGAGATGCGTGCACCGGCCGGAAAGTGCCGCTACGCCGATTGCCGGCACGTGAGCGAGCCGGGCTGCGCCATACGCCTGGCCGTTGACGAGGGACAGATCGCCGGCGACCGTTACCAGAGCTACCTGGCTCTGCTGCGCGAGATCGAAAGCGAGCCGAAAGAATGGGAATGAGAAAGGCCGGTGAACGGGGAAAGGGAGAATGGGGAAAGGGCAGAAAGGGGTAGGACCTCCTTACTACCCACCTCCATTCCCCCTTTCTCTCGTTCCCCCTTTTCCCGCTTTTTTGGTCCACCTCGTATCGTCTCGGCTTTCCACCTTGGCCATCATTCGGTCGAAGGTCTCATCTAGATCGATGCCCTCCCTGTTGGCCATGCAGATCAAGACAAACAGGATGTCGGCCATCTCCATGCCCATATCACCCTCGGGCTCGTCCTGCTTCTTCGTCTTCTGTCCGAATCGATGGTTTACCTCGCGCGCCAGCTCACCAACCTCCTCGGCCAGCCGCGCCAGGTTGGTGAGCGGGTGGAAATACCCCTCTTCGAATTGGTCGATCCAGTTGTCGACCCGGCGCTGCGCGTCGCGAAAGGGCATAAATGCAGGGGAATGGGAGAAAGCGAGAAAGGGTCAAAGGGAGAAGGGTGAATGGGTGAAAGGGGCCGTCGGTACCGGTCAGGGACCTCCAGCGCCTGCGCCGGTCCGGGCTCCCCTCCCGGTCTTGCCACTGGTGGCTCGGTCCCCTTTCCTCCCTTCTCCCTTTCTTCCGCTTTCGAGGGCTTTGATCAGGGCCTTACAGAACGCCGGCAGATCGGCGGGAGTTCGGGACGAAATCAGATTTCCATCCACCACTACGGGGCTGTCCTCCCAGAGCATTCCCGCATTCACCAGGTCGTCCTTGATCGCGCCGACACTGGTGCCCCGCCTGCCGCGCAGGATGTTGGCTGAGATCGGGACCCACCCCGCATGGCAGATGAACGCGATGGGCTTACCAGCCTGGTGGATCTCGCGCACGAGCTGAAGCACCCGCTGCGATCGACGGAGAATATCGGGCGCGTACCCGCCGGGAATGACCAATCCATCGAAGTGGTGAGCTGAGATGTCGTCCACGTTGGCGTCCACCGTCAGGGGATACCCCCGTTTGCCCTGGTAGGTGCGCTCACCCACGCCGGCGACGACGGTTCGCGCGCCCTCTTCCTCCAGGCGGATTTTGGGATACCACAATTCGAGATCTTCGTAGAGCGGAGCGGCAAAAAAGAGAACGGTTGTGCCCTGTAGTGACATTGGCTACCTCGTATCAGCTATCAGCTATCAGCTATCAGCTATCAGCTATCAGCTATCAGCTATCAGCTATCAGCTGGTAGCTCCCCTTCACATCCTACCATACTTCTTCAAGATTGCCACCAGCCGGTCGGCCGGTAGCGCATACACCCGATTTCCATCCGCCCCCGTCATCGTCTGCGCCGCCAGCAACGCATTCAGAATCGCCTCTTCGGTCGCATCCACGGTCGCTTCGAAAAGCGGATTGATCCGGTCATTGGGGAGCATGGTGAGGCGGACGGTGCCGGTATCGACAGCGGCGTGCGGATTCGCCGTGGAGAAGGCCAGGAAGAGATCGCCAGATGAGTCCTCACCCAGGCCGCCCATGCGGCCTACGCCGAGGGCGGCCCTTTTGGCCAACCGGTTGAGCTGATGCGGCATGAGGGGGGCGTCGGTCCCGATCACGATGATGATCGAGCCGCCGCCATTGCCATCGGAGGAATCTCCCGGCACCATGGCTCCGGCAGTCGCACACACAGGGAGTTTTTCCGAGCCAGTGGGGTTCAGGCTCGAGCAAGGCATGAGGTCGGGTATTTCTCGACCGACCGCTGCGCCAAGCACGCTCAGACGGCTTCGCCGGCCGTAGTTGCATTGGACCAGCACGCCGACGGTGTACCCCCCGTTTTCCGCCGTGAGCTTTCGGGACGAGGTGCCGATTCCTCCTTTGAACCGGTGGCAGATCATGCCCGTGCCCCCGCCCACGGCGCCTTCGGTCACCGCGCCAGCCGATGCATTCGCGATCGCCTGATCCACGTCGGCCGGCTTGACGTGCATCCCCTCGATGTCGTTGAGCGTACCGTCCCAGGTCTCCGCGACAACGGGGGTCGATATCGCAAAGGCATCCCATCCCCTTTGCACCATCGCTGTGATCGTCGCGTCCCGCACCACGCCGACACTCATGGTGTTCGTAATCATCACGGGGCCCCACAGAAAGCCGTTCTCGGCCACATAGTGGATTCCGGTCATCTCACCATTTCCGTTCAACGCGAAAAACCCCGCGAAGACGGGATCGGTCGAGCGCTTTCCCCGAGGGAACAGGGCGGTCACGCCGGTGCGCACCGGTCCTTTTCCCCGCTCCAGGCGCCCATTTCCCCTGATGATCGTCGAATGCCCGACCTCGATCCCCTTCACGTCGGTAATGGCGTTCAACGGCCCGGGCGTTCCAGGGAGCGGGACGTGGAGGTCCCGTGCTCGGGGCCTTGTCTGGGCCAATGATTCGTGTGCGCCGGCGAAAGCGACCAGCAAGGCGATTACCAGTGCGCGGGTCCGCGTGGACCGGGGCATCGAGAGCTCCGTCGAAGGGAATCGAGGCTGGAATCTACAGTACCATTGCCTAGTTTCGAGACACGACCCGACGGGGGCGGTGCAAGCGCCTGCGTCCGGCCCCGACTAGCTCACATCCACGACTTCCATTCAGAAGTATCTTGAAGGTTCGGAGCAACGTTCAATGACTGAGGAGAGCATGCGCACGCGTGATCGGATCCTGGCCAATCTCGAATCGATCTACCGCGAGTCCTACGAACGGGCACGTAGCACGGGCGAAACCGCCAGAATGATCGATCTCGAAAGCGCCTACATGCGCGACCAGCTCATGCTCGAAATCCTGCTGGACATGCGAGACCTTTTCTCTGCCGGTTCCCAGGCACCGGAAGGCAATTCTCTGGAGCGGCTCGACCAGCTACGTCGCCTGGTGCGACGTTAGCGTGGGCGGGCTATCTTTCCCCGTTTGCCCAAGCACCTACACCGCGGAGTGCAATGGCCACTCGAAGTCCCTCCCGCAGCCGGGTAGCCGCGAAGCTGGAAAAGGCCGACCTCGTCGAGCTCTACCGGCTCATGCTGCTGTCCCGCCGGATCGACGATCGGGAGATCCAGCTCAAGCGGCAGAACCGAATCTTCTTCCAAATATCGGGCGCCGGCCACGAGGCGGTTCTCCTTGCCGCTGCCCGCGTGTTCCGACCGGCGTACGACTGGTTCTATCTCTACTATCGCGATCGGGCGCTCTGCCTCGGTCTCGGCATGACGGCCACCGAACAGCTCCTCTCGGCCGCTGGCGCCGCGGACGATCCCAACTCCGGTGGCCGACAGATGCCATCACATTGGGGCCATCGAGACCTCAACATCGTGACGACGTCGAGCCCGACCGGGACCCAATTCCTCCAGGCGGTCGGCGCGGCAGAGGCGTGGCTTCGGTATTCCTCGATACCTGATCTTGCGGGCCGTGACGAGTTGTTCCACGGCGATGAAGTCGTGCTCTGCACAGCCGGTGAGGGCACCACGAGCGAGGGCGAGTTCTGGGAGTCGCTGAGCACGGCTTGCAACCTCAAGCTCCCGATCGTTTTTCTGATCGAAGACAACGGGTACGCCATCTCCGTCCCGGTCGAGGTCAACACGCCGGGTGGCTCGATCTCAAAGCTGGTGACCGGCTTTCCCGGCCTCCTAATCGAAGAGGTGGATGGTTGCGACCTCATGGCATCGTACGATGCGCTGAGTCGAGCGCACGAGTACTGCCGTCAGCGCAAGGGTCCGGCCCTGGTGCATGCTCACGTCATCCGGCCCTACAGCCATTCGCTCTCGGACGATGAAGTGCAATACCGTCCGCCGTCGGAGCGGGAAGCCGATGCGCAAAGAGATCCCTTGCGTCGTTTCCCCGAATACCTCGTAGCGCAAGGAATCGCGACGGCCGCGGAGCTCGAGCTGGTGAAGGCTCAGGTGGAAGACGAGCTTCGGATCGCCACCGAGGTTGCCCTCGCCGCACCGCAACCCGCACCTGAGACCGCCACGCATTTCGTTTATTCGATGGAGGTCGATCCCACCTCGGAGCAGTTCGATACCGAGGATGACCCGCGCTTCACCGGCGATCCCACTACGATGGTCGATCTCCTTAACGCTTGCCTCAAGGACGAGATGGCCCGGGATCCGCGAATCGTCGTCTTCGGTGAAGATGTGGCCGACGCGAGTCGCGAGGTGTGCCTGCCGCAGGTAAAAGGGAAGGGTGGCGTCTTCAAGGTCACCTGGGGTCTGCAGCGGACCTTCGGCGGCAACCGGGTTTATAACTCGCCGCTCGCAGAGGCGAATATCGTCGGCCGCGCGATCGGCCTCGCGCAACGAGGGCTCAAGCCGGTAGTGGAGGTCCAGTTTTTCGACTACATCTGGCCGGCCTACATGCAGCTCCGCGACGAGCTGGCCACCATGCGCTGGCGCTCCAACAATGCCTGGGCCGCTCCGGTAGTGGTCCGCGTGAGCTACGGCGGATACCTGAAGGGCGGGGGACCGTACCACTCTCAGACCGGTGCTGCGGTGTTCACGGGTGTCCCGGGCATCCGGGTTGTGTGTCCCGCAACCGCCCTCGATGCAAACGGCCTCCTCCGCACGGCAATCCGGAGTGAAGACCCTGTGCTCTTCCTCGAGCACAAGCATCTCTATCGCCAGACCTACAACAAAGCGCCCAACCCCGGACCGAACTTCATGATTCCGTTTGGCAAGGCGAAGGTCGTTCGGGAGGGCTCCGACCTCACCGTCGTGACCTATGGCGCAGTCGTGCAGCGCGCTCTGGCCGCGGCAAAGGAGGTTGAGGCGGAGCATGGACTCAAGATCGAGGTGATCGATCTGCGCTCGCTGTCGCCGGTGGACTGGCCCACCGTGCACGGCTCGGTGAGAAAAACCAACCGGGTGCTGGTCGCCTACGAAGACGCGCTGTCCTGGGGGTACGGAGCCGAGATCGCCGCTCGCATTGCGAGCGAGACTTTCGAGTGGCTCGATGCTCCGGTCCGTCGCCTTGCGGCCACCGACACCTTCGTCGCGTATGCTCCGCAGCTTGAGGACGTGATTCTGCCTCAGGTAGATGGACTGAAGGCAGCGATGGTGGACCTGGCGGGGTACTGAAACCACAACGCTCGGTCGTCGTATGACTCACATGACTACGACTCAGACTCTCCAGGCCCAGGAAACGCTCGATCCCCAGGACTGGGACGAGCTTCGCGCGCTGGGCCACCGCATGGTCGATGATCTGCTGGAGTATCTCCGAACCGTGCGCGACCGGCCCGTCTGGCGCCCCATTCCTGCCGAGCTCAGAGCGCGCTTCCGAAGCCCGGTACCACGTTTGCCCGAAGGCGCCGAACGGGCTTATCGGGACTTCAAGGAACACGTTCTCCCTCACCCGATGGGGAACATTCACCCTCGTTTCTGGGGCTGGGTGATCGGGACCGGTACGCCGCTGGGTGCCATGTCCGAAATGCTGGCCGCCGGAATGAATCCCAACATGGGTGGCGGCGATCATGTCCCGAACCATGTCGAGGCACAGGTGCTCGACTGGTGCAAGGAAATGCTGGGCTATCCGCAGTCGGCGAGCGGACTCCTGCTAAGCGGTGGCTCGATGGCCAACCTGGTGGGGCTCACCGTCGCCCGGAACTCCCGAGCAGGGGTCGACGTCCGCCGGGCCGGCGTTCGTGGCGCAGCGGCCCCGCTCACCATGTACGGGTCGAGCGAGATGCACAGCTCGGTTCAGAAGGCGGTGGAGCTTCTCGGCTTGGGCAGCGAGGCGCTTCGCATCGTGCCGGTCACGCCGGCGTACGAGATCGACGTGGCCGCACTAGAGACGATGATCCGGGAAGACAGGGCTGCCGGCTGCCGGCCCATCTGCGTGATAGCTAACGCAGGCACTGTAAATACGGGCGCGCTGGACGACCTTGAAGCGCTGGTGGCTCTCTGTGCCCGGGAACGGATCTGGTTACACGTCGATGGGGCATTCGGGGCGTTCGCAGCCCTGGTGCCGGAGTACCGTGCGCGGCTCGCACCGATCGCTGCGGCGGATTCGCTCGCGTTCGATCTTCACAAGTGGATGTACATCCCCTTTGAAGCCGGGTGTACCCTGGTCCGCGACGCCGAGACCCATCGCCGAGCGTTCTCGCTCACTCCGGACTATCTCAGCCATGCGGAGCGAGGCTTGGCCGCGGGGGAGCTCTGGTTCAGCGATTACGGCATTCAGTTGTCCCGGGGCTTCCGGGCGCTCAAGGTATGGATGTCGCTCAAGGAACACGGGCTGGACAAGTACGCTCGCTTGGTGCGGCAGAATATCGAGCAGGCTCGGTATCTGGGTGAGCTGGTCCGCGAGGCGCCGAATCTGGAGCTGGCCGCGCCCATCCCGCTCAACATCGTATGCTTCCGGTACGTGACCTCAGAGCTCAGCGAAGAAGGCCTGGACGCGCTCAATCAGGAACTGCTGATTCAACTGCACGAACGGGGCATCGCGGTCACGTCCAATGCGCTCTTGAACGGCCGACTTGCTCTGCGGGTCGCGATCGTCAATCACCGGAGCCGCCTCGAGGACTTCGATCTCTTGGTGCATGAGGTACGCAGGATCGGCGGGCAACTGGCGAAGCTTCGGGTTTGGTGAGCCGCTAGCTTATCGTCCACCCCATGAAGGCCAAAGAATGGGGCGCCTTCCGCCAGCGGAAAGCGCCCCTTTTGCAGCTCGTACCGGCTGTTCGTGCCGGTTCAGTTGCGGCTGTCGTGCCGCGAAACGGGCGAGAACATCGCTGCGATGCTCTCGTGGCAATTCCTCACCGCTTGTAAGGCTGAGGTCGGCCAGGCTGAGAAGATCGGTCCATGATCGGACGCTCGCCGCCGGGTACCCGTCTGCTGGGCGGAACGTCCATATCCTCACTTTCTGGCTGAGGACGAGCGGATGATGGGATGGCTGAACCGCCTTCTCAATGGCCAACCCGGCCACCAAAATCATCCCGTTCGCAACCGGAGTAGCGCGGTCGCCTTCTCCTCCGAAGATTCTCCGGTCTGTTCGCCAGGAAGACCCTGTGTCTGTGGATAATCCGCCGCTCGGCACCGCGCTCCGCAACCATTACCGGATCGACCGGGAGCTCGGCCGCGGTGGTATGGCGACGGTATACCTCAGTCACGACCTC
The DNA here is from genome assembly GCA_046733215.1 of Gemmatimonadota bacterium. Lineage (GTDB taxonomy): Bacteria > Gemmatimonadota > Gemmatimonadetes > Gemmatimonadales > GWC2-71-9 > DASQPE01. The sequence goes on along the minus strand of JBKPOS010000046.1, from coordinate 11,547 downwards.
AAGCACGACCGCCCGGTCGCGCTCAAAGTCCTTCATGCCAATGTCGCCGCGATGCTTGGGCCCGAGCGGTTTCTTCGCGAGATCAAGCTCGCCGCCCGGCTTCAGCACCCCCACATCCTCCCGGTCTTCGATTCGGGAGAGGCGGAGGGCCAACTCTGGTACACCATGCCCTTTGTGGCGGGCGAAAGCGTCAGAAACTTGCTGGATCGCGAAGGCCGGCTCTCGCTGGACGAAACCATCCGGATTGCGGGTCAGGTGGCGGACGCGCTGGAACACGCCCATCGTCAGGGAATCGTGCATCGCGACGTCAAACCGGAAAACATTCTGATATCGGAGTCACATGCCTGGCTTGCGGATTTCGGGGTCGCGCAGGCGGCCAAGAGCACAAGCGATCGACTGACAGAGGCCGGGATGGTGGTCGGCACGCCGGCTTATATGAGCCCCGAACAGGCCACGGCTGAGTCAGACCTGGACGGACGCTCCGATGTTTACGCGCTGGGTTGCGTGCTGTACGAGATGCTGACCGGAAAGCAGCCGTATCGAGGCCGTACGCCGGCGGCAGTCCTGGCACAGCAGCTCACGGGTCCCGTCCCCTCGATCCGAGCGATCCGAGCGGATCTGCCCCCCTGGATCGACTTCGTCGTAACGAAGACCCTGTCCAAGTCGCCCGCCGACCGGTTTGCCTCGGCCGCCGGCCTTGCAGCCGCTTTGATGGCCCCGCGGACCACCGGGGTCGCTCCCCCCGCTTCAGCCGATAAGTCCATCGCGGTTCTGCCGTTCGCCAATCTCAGCGCCGATCCGGAGAACGAGTTCTTTGCGGACGGCATGACGGACGAGGTCATCAACGCATTGGCGAAAGTGCCCGGCCTCCGCGTCGTCTCCCGCACGTCCGCATTCGCGTTCAAGGGGAAGCAGCTCGACGTTCGCGAGATCGGGGCCCAGTTGAACGTCCAGGCGGTGGTCGAGGGCAGCGTTCGCCGGTCGGGCCGGCGACTGCGCCTGAGCGCCCACCTCACCAACATTGCCGATGGCTACCAGCTGTGGTCGGACAGTTTCGACCGTGAGCTGGAAGATGTCTTTGCGGTGCAGGACGAGCTCTCGCGCGGCATTGTGAGCGCACTCCAAATCCGACTGCTGGGAAGTCAACGCTCGGCTTTGGTAAGACCGCCCACGGACGACCTGGAGGCCTACACCCTCTATCTCAAAGGCCGTCATTTCTGGAATCGCCGCAGCGAGCCCGATCTTTGGCGAGGTCTCGAATACTTCCAGCAGGCGTTGGCGCGGGACCCGGGCTACGCCCCGGCCCATGCCGGCGTCGCCGACTCGTATGCCATCCTCGGATTCTACTCCGCTCTGCGTCCAACGGACGCCTTTCCCCAAGCTCGCCAGTCCGGTGTCCGGGCACTCGAGCTCGACCCCGGCTTGGGCGAGGCACATCCGGCTCTCGCCTATGTCGCGATGTATCACGACTGGGACTGGGCCGCCGCAGAGCAGGAGTTCCAGCTCGCGATCCGATTAAGTCCGGGCTACTCCACGACCCATCAGTGGTACGGCAACTTTCTCGCGGTCATGGGCCGATTCGACGAATCGGTGAGCGAGTTCAGCCGGGCCATAGCGCTCGATCCTTTGTCTCCGCTCAAGAGCGCTGCGCTCGCGTGGTCCTACTACTTCGCACGGCGGTACGACCTTGCCGTCGCGCAGTGCCTGCGCGCGCTCGAGCTGGACGCAGAGCTCGCGGTTGCCCACGCCTGGCACGGGCTGGCGCTGGAGCAGCAGAAGGCACTGCCTGAAGCGACAGCCGCGTTTCGTGCGGCCGTACGTTGTTCCGGTCGCAACGTCGGGTTCCTCGCAGGCCTCGCACGAGTTCACGCCGTGGCGGGCCATGCTGATGCCCACACGCTGCTCGCCGAGCTGATAGAGCTGCGCAATAGCCGTTACGTCTCAGCGTACGACGTCGCTCTGATACATCTAGCATTGGGAGAGGCGGGGGCAGCGATGGAAATGCTGGAAACGGCGTATGCCGAACGGGCTCATTCGATGGCGTTTATGGGGGTGGACCCGCGACTGGATTTGCTGCGTGCGGAGGCGCGATTCGAGCGACTTCAGGCGCGGCTCCGATTTCCCAGCTCGATGGCTGCTATCGCATGACCTCGCGGATCTCGCCGGCGGCGGCGATTACGTTGTCCACGTCACGGGAAAGGGCCTTGGCCTGCTGGGTGGCGTTGGTGAGATCTCCGAGGACCGCTGCGACACCGGCCGAGCGCAGCCTGAGCAGATCGAAGCGAACATTCTGCACTGCGAGAACGCACGATTCGAGGTGTGCACTCACCTGCGATCGGCGCGCCTCGAGGTCGGTCAACGTACGCCGCTGCTTTTCCAGCAGCGCCAGCCGGCGCGCGCGCTCGGCATCGTCCGGCTCTCGATTCAGGGCTTGAATCCGCGACTCGATCTGACCTAGCCCGTCGGTGTCGAGGTTGGTCTCCATCGCGTGCAGGGTCCGGGCGAGATCGGTCGCACGCTCGTACAAAGCATCGACCGTCGGCCCGATCTCGGGCAGCATTTCCCGCTCGGCCGGAGTCAGCTTCTCGAGCAGCTTGTAGACCGCGGCGCGATCGCCATGGACCTGAAGGACAAGGGCGAGCTGGGCCCCGTACTCCGAGGCCTGAGGCGGAGGCAACTGCCGGGGCAGCTTGCCGCCCTTGATGAGTGTGGTCTCGACCGCGTCCGGGGCTGGAGGTCGCTTGAGGACGTCGCGCCAGCCGTATCCCGCCTGCCAGAGCTTCCCATAGCCTTGAAGCAGCCCGAATCCCATACCTGCCGCAGGAATGAGGAACCAGGGATGCTCGATCCCGGTCGCCACGTTGATCATGAAAAGCCCGCCCGATACGGCGGCCCAGCGTGCAAACTGGGCCCGGACCCGGACGATGATCTGGGGCTCGCCGGTGTTTGGGAGGGGCGTGTCCTCCGAAGCGGGCTGCCGGCCGGACTGACGCGCTGGAAGCGGTGAACGACGCGGGCTCGGCACCCGCTCGCGCCCCTGGGACGGGCGCGGCGGACGGGCGCTGCTGCGGGACTCCCGCTCCAGAGGCTTGGCTCTCTCCGCGCCACGTCCGGTTCTCCAGCCAGTTCCCGTAGGGCGGTAGCCGCCGACGCTGCGATTCTCCAACCCCCGTCTCAATGCGTCAGCCGTGGGCCAACGGTTCTGCGGGTCTTTCTCCAGGCACCGGCTCACGGCCAGTGCGAGATCTTCGGGCGTATCGGGCCGCTTGGTGCGAACGTCCGGCGCGGGTTCCGTGATCTGCTTCATCAGGATCCCCGCGACGGTGGGTGCGTAAAATGGGAGATCACCTGTGAGCATCTGGTACGCGACCACGCCCAGGCTGTAGATATCGCTTCTACCGTCGATTTCGCGCTCCCCGGCGGCCTGCTCCGGACTCATGAATGACGGCGTGCCGATCGCGACGCCGGCGCCGGTCAGGGTGGCGCCGGATGCCTGTGATAGTGCCTTGGCGATGCCGAAGTCGGTGACCATGACGCGGCCACGGGTTCCCTCGAGGAGGATGTTGTCCGGCTTGATGTCCCGATGAATGACGCCGAATGTGTGGGCGGCGCCCAGCGCGTCGGCAGTTTCGGCCATGATGCGGCGGGCTTCGTCGACCGGTAACTTGCCGCGTCGTCTGATTCGCCCGGCAACCGATTCGCCGTCCACGTAGCCCATGACAAAGTAGACCAACCCTTCGCCCTCGCCGACGGTATGGATAGGCACGATGTGAGGGTGGGAGAGTCGGGCGGCGGTCTGGGCTTCCCTGGTGAAGCGCGCCCGGATGTCATTCTGGAAGGCGAGCTCGGGAGGCAGCACCTTGATCGCGACGCGCCGCTGGAGTCGCTCGTCGCGCGCCCGATAGACCACACCCATACCACCCCGACCGATCTCGCCTTCGAGCGTGTACATGTCGCCCAGCGCTCGCGAGAGTCGCGTGGGAAGCGGGTGGTTGGTCGAATCGCCGGTCGAGTCGCCGATCAGGGGCATTGCAACCCAGGGTCAGGTGGTTGGCCGCTGAGAATCTGCGCTGGCGGCTTGGCTCATGGCAACACGACGGCGCGCGGAGGTGTTACGCGGAGGCCGCGTGTGGGGATTCAACCGATCGGCTCGTCTGTACGCCTGTCAAGCCAAATCGGCAGGCCAGCCGCCTCGTCCGACAAAATAGCGGACCTAGGGCCGAGCGATAGCGCGTAGGGAACCGAGCCTGGGCCGCAACCTGTTGAAACACAAGACGAACGATGCCGTCTCTCATGGCACGCCAGATGCTTAGTTGGGGCCGATCACTTGGTTTGAAGTGTCATTTGGGCCCGTGAGGGCATTCAAGAGGAGCAGTAACTCAGATGGCTGAACGCCTCACATTGCCGGTTCTTCCTCTTCGGGAGGTCGTTCTCTTTCCGGGGGTCACCGCGCCGATTGGCGCCGGGCGTCCCGGGACTCTGCGCGCAATCGAAGCCGCGCTCACAACGCCGGAGCGCCAGGTTTTCGCCGTGTCGCAGCGCCAGAACGTCGAGACCGTCACCTCCGAAGTGCTCTATACCGTCGGCACCATCGCGCGCATCGGCCAGATGCAGCGAGGGCTTTCGGGCATGCAACTGCTGCTCCATGGCGAGCAGCGAGGTATTGCCCTTCACTATACCGAAAAAGACGGGTATCTCCAGGCGGTCGTGCGCGAAGCGGAGGAAATGCTGCCGTTGCGCCCCGACGAGACTGCCTTCGTCGCGCTGCATCGTGAGGCTCGGGCACGCGCCGCGGAGTTGGGCCAGAAGTCGGGCTTGCCGGAAGAGGTCGTGCAGCAGGTGCTGGCCGGTGTCAACGAGCCCGGCAAGTTTGCCGACCTGGTAGCCGGATACATCGATATCACACCCCAGCAGCGACAGGCGTTGCTCGAGACTCTTTCAGTCGAAGAGCGGCTGCGTCGAGTGCTGGTGCACGTGCAGCGTCAGATCAGCATGGTCGACGCACAGGAAGACATCAAGTCCCAGGTCCAGGAGGAGCTGGGCGAGCGGCAGCGCGAGATGTTTCTGCGCGAGCAGCTCAAACAGATCCGGAAGGAGCTGGGTGAGGATGAGGAGGGCACCAGCGAGCTGGAGGAGCTGAAGCAGAAGCTCGCCGAGCTCAACCTTCCTCCCGACGCCCGCAAGGAAGTCGATCGTGAGCTGGGCCGTCTGGAGCGGATTGGCCGTGAGTCAATGGAGTCGCAGGTCATCCGGACGTATCTGGAGAACGTTGCGGAGCTGCCCTGGAACATCAGGACAGAGGACCATCTCGACCTCCCGGAAGCCTCACGGATTCTCGAGGAAGATCACTACGCCCTGCAGGATGTAAAGGATCGGGTGCTCGAGTTCCTCGCGGTACGTCAGCTCCGGGACGCCAACAAACGCGCCGAGACTGACGGTTGGACTGGCGAAGCGCCGGTGTCGGGCAATGGAGAAGCCGCGAAACCGTTCCCGGAAGCGACCGGTGCGGACGGATCGGCCGGTTCTTCATCGAAGCCGTCGCGGTTGCCTGGTCAGGAAGACGACAAGGTCGCCAAGGGGCCGATACTGCTCTTCGTCGGACCTCCCGGCGTGGGGAAGACCTCGATTGCCAAGTCGATCGCGCGGGCGATGGGGCGTAAATACGTCCGAATTTCTCTCGGCGGCGCGCGCGACGAGGCGGACATCAGGGGTCACCGGCGTACCTACGTCGGGGCCATGCCCGGCCGGATCATCCAGGGCATGAAGCAGGCAGGGACCAAGAACCCGGTCTTCCTGTTGGATGAGGTAGACAAGCTGGGTATCTCGTTCCAGGGCGACCCGGCGGCGGCTTTGCTCGAGGTGCTCGACCCGGCGCAGAACGACTCGTTCGTGGACCACTACCTCGGCGTGCCCTTCGATCTGAGCGAGGTGCTGTTCATCGCGACGGCAAACTTCGTCCAGAACATCCCTGGCCCGCTGCTTGACCGGATGGAGATGGTGGAGTTCTCGGGCTACACGGAGCGGGAGAAGCAGCAGATTGCCCGGCAGTATCTGATCCCGCGCCAGTTCGAGGAAAACGGCGTCGCACCGGCGCAGCTCGAGATCACCGATGAGGCGCTCTCGGAAGTGATCGCGGGTTACACCCGTGAGTCGGGCGTGCGTCAGCTCGAGCGCGAGATCGGGCGCCTGGCCCGCAAGGTGGCCCGAAGGATCGCGGCCAGGGAAGTCGAGCAGGTGGTGGTGGACAAGCCGCTGGTGGACGACCTTCTCGGCCGCCCGAAGGTACATCCCGAAAAGGCTGGTCGGGACGACCAAGTCGGGGTCGCGACGGGCATGTATTACACCCCGACGGGCGGCGACATCATGTTCGTCGAGGCGAGCACCATGCGGGGCAAGGGAGAGCTGGTCCTGACCGGCCAACTGGGTGACGTGATGAAGGAGTCCGCCCGGGCTGCCTGGACTTACGCCAGGTCTCACGCTGCGGCGCTTCAGATTCCCGACGAGATGTTCGAGCGGGACATCCACGTCCACGTGCCCGCTGGGGCCATTCCGAAGGACGGCCCCTCGGCGGGCGTGACCATGGCATCCGCGATCGTGTCGGCCATGAGCGGGCGGTCCGTTCGGCCCGATGTGGCAATGACCGGCGAGATCACGCTGCGGGGTCGGGTGCTTCCCATCGGCGGCGTGAAGGAAAAGGTACTTGGCGCTGAGCGGGCCGGGATCACCACGATTCTGCTTCCCAAGGAGAACGAAGCCGACCTTGAGGACTTGCCCAAGGAAGTCCGGGACAAGCTTCAGATCCACATGGTGAGCGAGCTCGGCGAGGTGCTTGCCTTGACCTTACGGGGAGCGTCGTTCCGGGAAGGCCGATTGCTGTTTGGAGATGAGAAGAATCCGAGAGACGTAGTTCCGTTGTCGGCGGGATTCCGCCATTAAAAACGTGAACGGTAAACGCTGAACGGTTAACGGGGGCTCCGATGATTCAAGGAGCCCCCGTTTACCGTTCACCGTTTACGCAGTTCGGCTGTAATACCCAATAGCGGTCCGAGCCGCGGCAATCATTGCCGGTGCCGTGCTCCAGTGACCGTGCACGTCGTTCCCCTCACGGTAAGCGATCACTGCACTCTTCTGGTCTACCACGCAGATGAGGGGAGTGCCCGGCCACTCCGGGCCGCTCGCGACCACCGCTACCGGTGCAAAGGACAGGTTCACGGGACCGGTTGCGAGCAGGGTAAGCTCGACGCCGGTGGATACGGGGCGCCTGAGCGTTGGAGCGAGCAGGGGGTACGCTTCCGGCGGGGCCAGGAGCGCTGCCGCCTTGTCCGCCCGAGCAACGTCACGAGAGATGAGTTGCAGCGCCGCTCGAGGTGAGTCGATCTCCACCAGGGCCGGTGTGGTCGGGGCTGCCAAGCCTTCCAGGTCGGCGCTCAGGCGATCCAGTGCCTGGCCGTGGTTGTTGGCAATGCGAGCGATCAGCGCGTTGGTGTCTTCGGGCCGATAGCGGCGGGGTCGGCCGCCGTCTGCCCGGGCCGCGCCCTTGCTCACCAGACCCTCGAGCGCGCTGTAAGCATTGGCTCGCGCCAGCCCCGCTGCACGAGCGATTGCGTAGCCAGTACCCGGGCCGGCGGTCAGCAACACCTCATAGACCAGGCTTTCCGTTGGGGTGAAGCCGAACGGCGTGAGGTCCAGGTGCGGCATGGGAGTAGTTTGGAGGGCTACGGGAACGAAAGCTAGTGTCCGTCGGCCACAGCTAATGGCTATTCGCCGACAGCGAATGGCTTTGGGCTAGACGTATTCCAGCGACCAGCCGAGTAGCTTGGCGATCAACGCGAGCCGAAAGGTCACGTCCACCAGCTTGTCCTCAGGTGCTTTGTTGTCAGGCTGAAGCGGATAGACGTGGTAGGTGAGATGGCTGAGAGGCTTGGGAGCGGCACGAAGGCCCTTGGGGTTCCACACCCCGTTTTCCTCGCAGTCCTTGAGCACCCTTGCCAATACCTTGGTTGCGACTGGCGCAGTATGGAGCGCGCCAATTCGGGCGAGCAGCTCGATGTAATGCAATGCCAAGGGGAGGTCCTTCGGAAGACCCTTGGCGTCGGCTTCGATCGGATCACCCAGCAGCAGATGCGTCGGTTTCATCGTTTTGCGGCCGAACTGTACGACGAACGCCTTCTTGGGCGCGGGCTGTGCCAGATAGTGGCCCAGTCTCTCCGTGAACCCGGCCCGCTCGCGCTGGAGGTTCGGCATCGAGCCCAGCATCGCCACCGAATACCAGGTTGGCGGGTGAGCCTCGGGATGAAGCACGAGGTTTTTGCCTGACCGACTGAAAGGCTTCTCGGCGATCGGGCTTCGCAAAAACTGGGAGATCGCGTTAGCGATCCGGTGGCCCGAACCACGCAGTCGCGGATCCTCGGCGTGTCCCGCCTCCGCTAAGGCGCACGAGGCTGCCTCGCGAATCATGCCTCGCACCCATTCCGCCGCGGCCGGGTCCGATGCAACGGCTTTCTGATACTCGAACAGAAGCGCGGGACTCTCGTCCCGCGTGAGCAGCCGAAACAGCACCCGATCGGCCAACTTGAACGCACGGCTGTCCAGCGGCCAAGCTAGTTGGAGCAGGCGGCGGTACTGCGGGACGGTCCCGACATCCTTGACGCCCTGAGCGGCCGAAGGGGCGGTCGCGAGCAAATTGCCCCCCCAGACCCCGGTGTCCTTCTGCTTCTTGACGACCGTTTGGGCGGCCTTGGAGTCCGGAATTGAGGCTCGGATGGCCTCGATATGTTCGGGAGCCGCGTGACCCTCTGGGGCCAGTTCCCGGTACGTCCGATACCGGATGGCCTCGCTGCCGTACTGGAGCAGCCAGGAAAGCGGAATCCGGTGCTGGGACGGCAGTTCCAGAGGCGCCCTCGGGGACCCAGGGGGTGGCTGGGAATAAACGGGCGCAAAGATAAACGGGCTATGCCCGGTTGCATACCCCTATTTGAGCCGCGCCTCCCCCGCTGACCGGAACTCCGAATTCGCCGCCCAAGCTGGCTGAGATGGGCTTTCCGCCGCCGCTATGGCGGTCCGGGCGATCACCCGAAGCTGCTGCACGGCACCGTCGTAGCTATACCAGGGCAAGAGCTCGTCGCCAGGCTGGTGATATCTCTGGCTGTTGTACTCGTCCTGCTTCTCTTTGCCCCAGCCTGCCGGCCTGCCGACGAAGTCGAGGCCGCTTTCCAGCGACAAGGCGGGCACACCGGCGCGCGCGAACGGAAAGTGGTCGGACCGGAAGAACGATCCCTTGATGAGCGCGTCCTCATTGACGGTGACCTTGAGCCCTTCCTGCTTTGCGGCCGCGGTGAACAGCCGTCCCAATGAGGACTGATCCACCCCAAGCGCGGCGATGTCTCTGGTGCGCCCGTAGAGGTTCATCACATCCATGTTGAGTACCGCGGCAACGTCTTTGAGGGGGATCGTTGGGCGGGCGGCGTACGCAGTCGAGCCGAGCAGGCCAGATTCCTCGGCAGCGAAGGCCATGAACACGAGCGACCGTGGGGTGCGGACCCCACTGCGAACAAATGCTTCTGCTGCTGCGAGCATGCCGGCGGTTCCGGAGCCGTTGTCGAGAGCGCCGTTGTAGATCGAGTCGCCATTCACTGCCAGACTGATACCCAGGTGATCGTAGTGCGCCCCGATAATCACAGCTTCCTGCGCCTTCGCGCCGCGCCCGGGCACACGGCCCAGGACGTTATAGGTCTCGGATCGACGGATGGCGCTCTTCACGGTGGCTGTGAGCTTGGCCGGGAGCGGCATTCCCTTGAAGCCGGTGCGGCTGGCGGCCTGGGTCGTCCGATCGAGACCTCCGGCAGACGCCAGCAAACGGTCTGCGGTTGACTCACTGAGCCAACCGGCCATGAGCAATGGCCCTGGCTTCCGCTCAATCCGGGTTTGCGGCCCGGTCCACGAGCCCGTCACGGTCGCCCATCCATACGTAGCGGCCTCGGGGGTGTGGATGATCAGGATGCCAGCCGCGCCCTGACGCTCGGCCTCCTCGATCTTGTAGGTCCAGCGGCCGTAATACGTGAGGATTTTCCCCTTGAAGAGCGTCGAATCGTGCAGCCCGGGTGTATTCACCAGCACGACGACGACCTTCCCCTTTACGTCGAGGCCATCGTAGTCGTTCCAGTGGTACTCCGGCGCCACGATGCCGTATCCCGCGAACACCATGTCGGCATTGGTCACCGAGACTACTGAATCGTCGTGCATGGACCAGAGCACGTAATCTTTCTTGAACTCGAGCGGTGTTTCGCCGCTGCCGCTGATGCTGACCTGCGGCTGGGGGGTTAGCGAGACGATGGAGACCTTATGGAAGTACGAGCTGTCGTCGCCGGCGGGCTGGAGGCCGAGGCGCTCGAATTGGGCCGCAATGTATTTGGCAGCGATAAGACCGCCCCGGGTCCCCGGCGCTCGTCCCTCGAGCGCGTCGTCGGACAGGAATTTGAGATGCGCCCGCATCACCTGACCACTCACGGCCCGGGAGACCTTGCTGGCGTTATTGGCCTGCTGTCCGGCGAGCCTGGCAGGGTGAGCGGCCAGAACGAGCAGAACGACTCCGATCAAAGAACCGGCAATGCGACGCAAGGTATTCCTCCAAGTCTGATAGCTAATAGCTGATCGCCGATAGCTTTTTTCTCTACCGCCTATACGGCGCCCCGGCCTTCCATTGAGGTGCCCGAGAGGAGTTCGCGACCGAAACGAGCGTCCGGGCAAAGACTCCCAGCATGCGCGCCCCGGCCGAGTAATCGAAATGCTGACTCAGGTCGTCGCTGGGACGATGGTATCGCTGCCCCAGATACTGGTCGAGCAGCTGCTTGCTGCTCGGCCCGCCGGCTGAACCGGCGACCTGGTCGCCGAAGTACAGCAAGAGCGCGGGCACTCCGGCCCTCGCAAAGGGCGCCTGATCCGATCGATTGAAAAAGTCCTGTGCGACGGCTTCCCGCATGATCGGGCTAGCCGAAGGCGTAATGGTGTACCGCTCTGCGGCCGCCGCCGTTTGGAAGACCTCTCCCAACGTCGACCATTCTGCGCCCAGCGCGGAAATGTCCTTGGTGTCCGTGATCACGTTGAGGCCATCGAGATTGAGCATGGCCGCAAGGCGGCTCAACGGTATCGGCGGCTTGTGCACGAACGCTTCGGATCCCAGAAGGCCTGCCTCTTCCGCGCCGAACGCCGCGAAAATAATCGAGCGGCCGGGCTGGAGTCGTGATGTGGCACATGCCTCCGCAATGGTGAGCAGCCCCGCGGTTCCCGACGCGTTGTCCAGCGCGCCGTTATAGATCGAGTCTCCAGCGATCGCGGGGCCGATCCCGAGATGGTCGTAGTGGGCGCCGATGAGCACCGCCTCGGCTGCGAGGGATCCACGACCCCCGAGGCGGGCCAGCACGTTCACGGTAGAAATCGGTTCGGTCCGTCTCCGCACGTTCACGGTGAGCGAGACTCGAAGCGGCCGAGCGGCGAAGCCGCGCCGTGCGGCCGCCGCCGCCAGCTGCTCCAGGCTTTCCCCGCCTCGTT
>JBKPOS010000045.1:0-5387 GCA_046733215.1 Gemmatimonadota bacterium | reverse complement strand
GGTCGCCGCCTTCGGCGGGCAGCTCGGCCTCTCCGCGCTCATGTCGGGTTATAGTCGGGAGTTCGAGGATCAGGCCGACCGGGTGGGCTTGCGTTACGTCTATGAGGGGGGCTTCGACCCAACCAAAGGACCGGGGCTAGGGGAAAAATTCAAGCAAAAATACGGCGAGGAAGACAATCTGACCAACTTCTTTACCGGCGACCACTCGCGCCCGACGGAACGGATCCGGAACATCCAGCGGCAGATTCAGCTGAACAACTACACGACGCCGCTCAAGAAGACGTCGTGACCGAAGAAGTATCCAAGCCGAGGAAGCTTCGGCCGATCCCCTTCGGGGAGCGGCCGGGCAAGGAACCCTACAATGCCTCCGAGGTGGTCGCCCTGGGGGACTCCCGGTTCCTTTTCTGCGACAACAACGTGAACGATGCCTTCTTCGAGCTTCGGCTGGCCCCTGACGGGAGCATGGCCTGCCCCCTGGTTCGGCGCCCTATTAAAGGAATAGAGCCGGGCACGATCGACGACATGGAAGGCATGGAGCTGGTAACCGTCAACGGCCGCACCTTCGTCTTTGCTACATCCTCGTTTTCCCTCAAGCGACGCAAGAAACACCACAAGAAGAAGGCCAAACGGGGCAAGCCCGCCGCAAGCCGCGAATCCGTGCTTCGAATCAGGATCAATGATGACGAGGAGCTCGAGGCCGAGAGCATTCCCGATTTCAGGTCCTGGCTGATCGAGCAGGCGCCGGAGCTGACCAAGCCAGCAAAGTACCTGCCCGACGACGGCGGGCTCAACGTCGAAGCCCTGAGCTGGGATCCCAACCAGCAGGCGTTGCTCTTCGGGCTTCGCACGCCCGTCGTAGACAGGAGCCCGCTCATTGTGCGGGTACGGATCAAGCAGTTCGACGGGCCATGGGACTTGGGAAACCTCGAAATCCTGCCGCCGATCACGCTTCCGATCGAGACGAGCGGTCGGCGGCGCGAGGGGCTCCGCGCCATGACCTACGATCCAGCTAACGGAGCGATCCTGCTCACGGTCGGCCGCAGAATTAAGGGGTCCAAGCGGCGATTCGAGCTGTATTCATGGGACGGACAGCGGGAAGGACTGCTCCGGAATTTCCGCCAGGTCCGGTTTGCACGCCGAATGAGAGTCGAAGGCGTGGCCCACGGCACCGTTGCTGGTCGCGGCGCGGTGGTCTTCATGGACGACCGCGGTGGATATCAGTTGTTATGGGACGACGACCCGCGCCTGGCGGTCACCGAAGAGCTGACCTGGTAATACGGGACCATCTCATTTCTTGACGTCGGCGTGGCGGGTCTTGGTATCTGTCGCGCCGTCGTTGTCGGTGACGGTGAGGGACACGTCGTAGCGTCCCGGATCGTCGTAGGTATGCACCGGGTTCCGCTCGTTCGAGTCGTCGCCGTCGCCGAAGCTCCAGTGCCAGGCGACTATGGTGCCATCGTCGTCCTTGCTCCGGTCGGCAAACGTGCAGTTCAGGTGTTTGCAGTGTATGTCAAAGTCGGCCTCGGGCGGCTTGTTCGCCGGGGGAGGAGGTGGCGGCGGCGGTGGCGCACTAGGCTCGGCGTCATGAGTCTTGCTGGCGCCGGCCCCATCGTTGTCGGTCACGGTAAGACGGACCTGATACCGCCCGGCAGCCCCGTATGAATGAGAAGGACTCCGCTCGGTGGATGTGCTTCCGTCGCCAAAGTCCCAGCGCCAGCTCACAATCGTGCCGTCATCGTCCTTGCTTCGGTCGGTGAACGTGCACCTCAGGTCGCTACAATGCACGTCGAATTCCGCCTGCGGCGGTTTGTTCGCCGGCGGTGGGGGTGGAGGCGGCGGCGGAGGTGAGGCCGGCGCGCTGGGATCCGCCTGGTGGGCCGTCGTGTTAGTCGCGCCGGCATTGTCCCTCACCGTAAGAAGAACCCCATACTGTCCGGCTGTCTGATACGAATGCGAGGGATTCCGCTGCGTCGACGTGGCCTGGTCCCCAAAGTTCCATTGCCAGCTCACGACGCTGCCATCGTCGTCACTGCTCTGGTCGGTGAACGTGCAGGTCAAATCCTGGCAGCTCACCTCGAATGCGGCCTGGGGTGACTTGTTGCTCTGCGCTGGAGGTGGCCCGCCGTTGCCTGGCCCCGGTGAAACGGCCATCGCACTGAAGCTGGCCTTGGGTGCGGTTGCGCCGGCGCCCACCACCCGCGCCTCCCCGACCTGGAGGCCAGCCTTGTCGCCAAGCAGCATGCGAACCTGCGCGCGTCCCCTCGCATCGGTGGTCGCCGTCGAAGGAACGATCTCGGCGCCGGTGCCCGCGGACGTAAGTACGAATTCCAGATTTGTCCCTTCGACTTCCTGACCCCGGGCATCGGTGACCTGGACCACAATGGGCGCTGGCAGCAGCTGTCCCACCGACCCGCTTTGAGCGTCTCCGTCCACCACACGGATCTCGGCCGGCAGGCTACCGCTGGGGAGGGTCAGGTCCGACCCTCCGCACGCAGCGAACAGGCAGGTGGAAGCGACAGTCCACGACAGAGCACTCAGCCGGGGAGGCAGGAGGGAAGGGACTGCAACGGGGGTGCGAGTGAAGAACACGTTCAACCCTGAGAGCAGATGCCGTTCGAAGGCACTCTGTAGGGGTAACCGCATCACATAGCGGATCTAAAACTGCTGTTCGATCACGCGATTCGAAGTGATCGGCCGCACAGGTGTGATCCCAGCGCTGCGCGGTCAGGCGTAGCAGCCAGGGGTCTTGATGTCGTTGCAACCTGCGCCGGGGCTCCACTCCAAGCGTCCTTTCGGTAACCCGCTCGGCCCCGCGCAACGCCTGTCATAATTGACAGTTACGAGCCTCGCTTCTGCGCTTTAGTCTGGCTCAGGCGCCGGCATCTGCCGGCTCGAGGTTCCTTGGTACCTGAGACCGCACGCGGAGGGATGGGCTATGGCAAAGAGAGCGGCAGCAGCGAAGACGGACAAGCCGAACATCCTCATCATCTGGGGCGACGACATTGGCTGGTTCAACGTCAGCGCCTATAACCACGGCATCATGGGGTATCGCACCCCCAACATCGATCGCGTTGCGAAAGAGGGGTGCATGTTCACGGATTGGTACGGTCAGCAGAGCTGTACCGCGGGGCGCGCGGCCTTCATAACGGGCCAATCACCGATCCGCACCGGCCTCACCAAAGTCGGGCTTCCCGGCGCCGACCTGGGCCTGCGCCCCGAAGATCCCACCATCGCCGACGTCCTCAAACCGCTCGGCTACGTCACTGGGCAGTTCGGCAAGAATCACCTGGGCGACCGCGACGAGTTTCTTCCGACGGCGCACGGTTTCGATGAGTTCTTCGGCAATCTCTATCACCTGAATGCCGAGCAAGAGCCGGAGTGCCCCGACTACCCGAAGGATCCCGAGTTCAAGAAGAAATACGGACCGCGCGGCGTGCTTCACACCTGGGCCAAACCGGACGGCACCCAGAAGATCGAGAACACCGGACCTTTGACCACCAAGCGGATGGAGACGGTGGACCAAGAGTTCCTCGACGCCGGTCTCAAGTTCATCGAGAAGGCGGCGAACGACGGCAAGCCGTTCTTCGTGTGGTGGAACTCGACCCGGATGCACATCTGGACCCACCTCAAGAAGCAGTCGCAGGGGAAGACGGGGTTGGGCGTCTATCCAGACGGCATGGTCGAGCACGACGGCCACGTCGGCAAGCTGCTGGACAAGCTCGATCAGCTGGGCATCGCCGACAACACGATCGTGATGTACTCGACCGACAACGGCGCCGAAGTCATGAGCTGGCCGGATGGGGGGACGACTCCGTTCCGCGGCGAGAAAGACACCAACTTCGAGGGCGGCTGGCGCGTGCCCTGCGCGATCCGCTGGCCGGGCATGATCAAGCCGGGCACCGTTTCCAACGAGCTCTTCTCACATACGGATATGCTTCCGACGCTCGCTGCGGCAGCCGGCGATCCCGATATCGTCGAAAAGCTCAAGAAGGGAACCAAGCTGGGGAACAAGACCTTCAAGGTGCACATCGACGGCTATAACCTGCTTCCGTTTCTGAAGGGCGAGGTCAAGGAGAATCCACGAAAGGGATTCCTCTACTGGAGCGATGACGGCGACCTGATGGCACTGCGCGTCGGAAACTGGAAGTGCACGTTCATGGAGCAGCGTGCCAAAGGTCTCAAGGTCTGGCAAGAGCCTCTGGTGACTACGCGGCTTCCGGACATCTATAACCTTAGGAGCGACCCCTTCGAGCGGGCTACCGAAGACGCCGACATTTTCTACGCCAAATGGAAAGTTGACCGGGCGTTCCTGCTTGTGCCGGCTCAGGAAATCGTCGGGGAATTCCTGAAGACCTTCAAGGACTTCCCACCCCGACAGCGCCCGTCCAGTTTCAGCATCGACCAGGCGCTCGAGAAGGCGCGCAAGAGCCAGGAGGCCATGGCCACGAGTGGTGGGGCCGGAGTGAAATAGCGTCTAACAAAGCGGATGAGGAAGGCGGCGGTCGGTCGAAACCGTCGCCTTCCTTCGCCGGGAGATCAATGCCACTGCACGCCGTTGATATCGGCTGGGCTTCTTCATCGGAATCCGGCTCGGACCCGGTGTCCGAGTTCTACACCCGCCATCCCTATCCGCCGCCGGTCGACAATCTCGATCGCGCCCGTGACGAGTGGCGCGACGAGACGCGGCAGCGCGCGGAGTATCACCTGCTGTGGCCCGGCAGACCGTATCGGGCTGACCTGGACATTCTCGTCGCCGGGTGTGGGACGTGGCAGGCTGCGAAGTACGCGCTGTGCCGGCCGGAGGCGCGCGTCGTCGGCATCGACATCAGCGCGACGAGCATCGAACACACGGAAAGGCTCAAACAGAAGTACGACCTGACGAATCTCGCGGTTCGGCAGCTGCCGCTCGAGAACATCGGCGAGCTGGAGACCCGGTTCGATCTGATCGTGTGTACGGGAGTGCTGCACCATCTCGCCGATCCCGATGCCGGTCTGCGCGCGCTTCGCTCCGCCCTGAAACCGGGCGGTGCGATCTACCTGATGGTGTATGCGCCATACGGCCGGGCCGGGGTGTACATGCTCCAGGAGTATTGTCGGAGGCTGGGGATCGGGACATCAGATCAAGAGATCCATGATCTCATGGCCACGCTGGCGTCGCTGCCCCAGCACCACCCCTTGGCCACGGTGCTTCAGGGTTCTCGGGATGCAGGCAACGCCGATGCCATGGCCGATGCGCTCCTGAACCCGGGCGACAGGTCGTATTCCGTCCCGGAACTGTTCGACCTGATCGAACGGAGTGGTTTGAGCTTTTCGCGCTGGTACTGGCAGGCCCCTTACCTGCCGCACTGCGGCGCGGTGACATCGACACCACACGCGCATCGCCTGGC
>JBKPOS010000044.1:0-8276 GCA_046733215.1 Gemmatimonadota bacterium | reverse complement strand
CGAGCTGAGCCGCCTCCGGGACGAGACTGACCGCTGCCGGCAGCAATATCCGCCGGACGTCCGCCGCTGAGTCCATGGTGTCAGCCCTCGCCTTGATAGCGATCCTGCTGGGCACTGCGGCGACCTGGCCCGCAGCGCCGCGCGATAGCGTCGGCGACGGTGCCCGCCTGGTCGTGCGTGAAGCGCGAGTGGCCGTCGAGCACGATAGTGCTCAGGCAATCATGGCACGCTGGTCGTCGCAACTGGGTCGCGATTCATGCGACCGCCGCATGCTTCTCGGTTTGGCGACCGCGGACGATTTGTACGGAGCATTGGCAAGAGGCCGACCGGTCATCGACGCCCTGCGCGAAGCCAAGCTCGCGGCGAACCGGGAGGGGTTACCGCCGCGCATCTGGGCGGCGTTCCAATTGGTCGGTGACCCAGCGACCGTCGTGCCACTTACAGCACCGCGGTGCCGAACGGTATGGTGGACGGGCGCAGGCGGCCTGGTCGTTATCGCGATAGTCGCCGCGGTCCGCCGATCGCGTGCTTCGCGAGAGGGCGCTCGAAAAGATGCCTAAGACAGCCATGACTCGCCGAGATGGCTGGCATCAGCGCGTTGCTGTCGCCGCGCTGGCCGTGATTATGGTGCTCGGAAGGTCATCCGCCCGATGGGGGCTTCCCCCGCACCCAGTTCAGGCGGGGAATTCCCGTCGCGTCCGAGAGGCGCCAGCGGAAGCGCAGCGTTTGACCAACGCCGCTCGTCGGATCCTGCGGCTCCGGGGTCAGCTCCAGAATTTCAGCGTGCTGGCCAGAGAGCCGGTGAATGAGGGCCTGCTGCTCTGGGGTCAGCGGAATCTCTATGGAATGTCGGCCTTCGCTCATACCAGCTCCGATGGGGTGCTCGGGCTTTCTTGGACAGAATTGCTCCTGCAGATCCGCAACAGCAGTCGGGTACAGAAGGTGAGTTAAGGTGATCCGGGGGGAAGGATTGCGGCAAGCGTGCGTCGAGCCTCGTGAACTGATCGTTACACTGTTGTGATCCGGAGTCGCGGCCTAACCGCCGCTGGCAACCTGCGCAGTGGATTCATCGCTCACCGGCCCGCGACTCGAATCAAGGTTACGAAGACATGCCCCAAACAGTTGGGACAGGACCAACCGTGCGCCCGGCAGATGCTGCGGACGCGGCTGCCATCTCCCGCATCTACAACCACTACATCCTCAACAGCGTCGCCACCTTTGAAGAAGAAGCGGTCACGGCGGAGGAGCTCGGCCGGCGCATCGACGCGATCAGGAGCGCCGAGTTGCCGTGGCTCGTTGCAGTCGATTCAACTGCCGGTCTGGTCGGCTACGCTTATGCGGCGCCCTGGAAGCCCCGTTCGGCCTACCGATATTCCGTTGAAATTACGGTATATCTGGCCCCCGAGTGCAGCGGGCGCGGTCTGGGCACTCTGCTGTACGACGTCTTGCTCGCCGGGTTGAAAAAGCGAGGTATTCACGCCGCGGTGGGCGGCATCGCGCTGCCGAATCCGGCGAGCGTGGCGTTGCACGAGAAGTTTGGAATGAAGCAGGTGGCGCTGTTCAAGGAGCAGGGCTTCAAGTTCGGCCGCTGGGTCGACGTCGGGTACTGGCAACGGCTGTTGTAGCGCCTCGCTCTCTGCGCCGACCCCGGGGTATTCAGCCAACATGGATATTCAGCTCGTTCTCGTTCCCTACGATACCGCCAGGCGTGGATGGCGGAGCGGTCTCGGCCCTGAGCACCTGCTGCAGGCCGGACTTCCGACGTACCTCCGTGATCGGGGCCATTCGGTCGCGGACATTCAGGTGCTGGAGGCTGACCCGGATGAGCCGCCGGCGGAGATCGCCACCGCCTTTGCGCTCATGCGGCGCATCGCCATGGCGACCCGTGAAGCGCGCGCGGCCGGACGATTTCCCATAGTCCTGAGCGGAAATTGCAACGCGGCCGTCGGTACTTTGAGCGGCCTGACACCCGCGCGCCGAGCCATCTTCTGGTTCGATGCCCACGGCGACTGCAACACTCCTGAGACCACAACGTCCGGCTTCCTCGATGGGACTGGGCTCTCTACGGCACTTGGCTTGTGCTGGCGCCAGCTCACCGCAACAGTACCCGGGTACCAACCCGCGCAACCCGAGGTCACTTTCCTGTTGGCTGCCCGCGACCTGGACCCGGCCGAGGCGTCGCTGATCGAACGATCTGCAATTACCACGGTGTCGACTGCTCAGATCCCTGCACGCCTTCCCGAGCTCCTGGCCAAAGCGCCTCTCGACGGCACCCTGGGCTACGTTCACCTCGATCTCGACGCGCTGGACCCGGTCGAGGTGGGCCGCGCAAACTCGTTGCCGGTGCCGGGCGGGCTCTCGGTCGAGCAGCTCAGAGCGAGCATTGCGGCTATCCGTGCCCGCGTCCCGCTCGGAGCCGCCGGACTCGCCTCGTACGCGCCCGAGTACGATGCCGGGCAGGCTGTCTGCCGCGCGGCCTTTGCGGCACTCGACGCCATTCTCGCCGACGGCGCCTGAGCTCAGCTTATCAATAAGTCGGTCCGCGCACCCGAGGAGAGCGATGTCTGCTGACTTGCCACTCACCGATCGAGCCGCATTCGAGGGCATCGTTCGCCAGCTCGAGACAGCCTGGAACGCGATGGATGGCTCTGCCTTCGCCATACCCTTCGCCGATGATGCCGACTTTGTAAACATCCGCGGCGAGCATTTCCGCGGGCGCGCGGCGATCGCCGCCGGTCACGTTGCCATCTTCCGGAGCATTTACGCCGGGAGCACCAACCAACTCACGCTAGAGACGGCACGCCTGCTCAGAGCGGACGTTGCCCTGGTACATGTGCGCTCCGTACTGCAGGCTCCGCACGGTCCGCTCGCCGGACGGCACTCTGCCCGCTTTTCCCTGGTTCTGACCACGGAGCAAGGCGCTTGGGAGATCGCCGCATTTCATAACACGCTCGAACCGTCGCAGAGACCGCCCGGGTGACAACCGCGAGCTTACCTGCCCAGCCAAGTAGCCGTTGCAGGCCAGTCGAGGTTTGATGGCTCGACTACTGTCGGTCAACGTCGGACTTCCACGCGACATTGAGTGGAAGGGCCGCACGGTGCACACCGGGATCTGGAAGAATCCGGTGCTTGGCCGCTGCCGAGTCGGCCGGTTGAATCTCGACGGCGACGGTCAAGGCGACCTGGCCGGGCACGGGGGTGAACAACGCGCCGTCTTTGCCTACCAGATCGAGTCGTATCGCTACTGGCAGGAGCGGCTGAAGAGGACCGACTTCGTCACCGGACAGTTCGGCGAAAACTTCACAATCGAAGGATTGCCCGACGATGTCGTGTGCATCGGCGACCGTTATCAGATCGGCAGCGCGCTTTTCGAGGTCACTCAACCTCGCGTCACCTGCTATCGCGTCGGCATTCGGATGAACGAGCCCAGTATGCCGGCGCTGCTGACATCCAGCGGACGACCGGGGTTCTACTTCCGGGTCCTTCAGGAAGGCGACGTGGGCGCCGGCGACGGAATCGTGAAGGTGGGAGAGGCGCGGGAGCGGATGACCGTCGAAGAGATCAACGCTCTGCTCTACTTGCCCGATCATCCGCGCGACCGACTGGAGCGCGCATTGCAGATGGAAGCGCTGTCACCCGGATGGCGCGCGTCGTTTGAAGCTCTGCTGCGGAGCCACTCGAGCGCGGTAGGGAGTGGTAATGCGGGCCTGGCGCCCGCCGCGGCTGCGCATCCGGTGGCACCAGGATTTCGGCCGCTAACGGTGACGGCCATCGAACAGGAATCCGCGGACGTCGTCTCGCTGACGCTGCAAAGCCCGGATGGTCAGCCGCTGCCAACCGGTCTGCCGGGTCAGTACATCGTGCTGCGTCTCCAGCCGACCGTCGGTGGGCCTCCGCTCTTTCGCAGCTACTCGCTCTCTGGTCCCCTGTCCAGTGAGCGGTATCGAATCAGCGTGAAGATCGAGCCGAATGCAGCAGGTGGGACCTACCTCCGGGAGCATGTCCGCGCGGGCGATGCTCTCGACGTGAGCCAACCGCGCGGAAGCTTCATTCTGCAGCCCGGGGAGCGGCCGGTCGTGCTGCTCAGCGCGGGCATCGGAGCGACGCCTGTACTGGCCATGCTGCACGCGCTGGCGGCATCGCGCTCGACACGACAGGTCTTCTGGCTCTACGGGACTCGCGACCGGCAGCATCATCCATTCGCCGCCGAGGTCCGCCGGCTGCTGCTCCAGCTCCCGAACGCCCGCGGCTATGTGTGCTACAGCACGCCGGGCTCGCGGGACAAGGTGGCAGAAGACTTCGACCTCGATGGCCATCTGTCGCGATCAGTCTTCGACAAGGTCGGCCTTCCACGAGAAGCGGATGTCTACCTGTGCGGGCCGGTTCGCTTCATGGCCGAGATGAAGGGGGCGCTCGCCGGGTTGGGCGTAGCGCGGGAGCGGATCCATGCCGAACTCTTCAACGGGAGCGAGTCGCTGACCCCTGGTCTCGTCGGTGCAGCGGCGCCCGCTCCACATCTGCCCAAAGACGATGCCAATACCGGCCCTCTGGTGTCGTTCGCGCGCAGCGGCATCGCGGCACACTGGAACGCGTCGGTGTACTCAAGCGTCCTGGAGCTGGCCGAGGCGTGCGACGTACCCGTCCGCTGGTCGTGCCGGACGGGTGTCTGTCACAACTGTGAGTGTGGTCTGGTTTCGGGGGCGATCGTTTACCGACCGGAGCCGCTCGAGGAGCCCTCTGACGGCAACCTTCTGATTTGCTGCTCGCAACCGACTGGCGACCTCGTCATCGACTTGTGAGCCGAGTGCCGGGAGTGAGCCGGTCCGCGTCTTCACGAATCATCTAACGAGGCGTATCGTCCCACTGTCGCGCAGCCGCCAGGGCCGCCGCGGACACGCTTTCAAGCGCCCGCCAACCTGACTCTCCCAGACTCTCCCTGAATTGCTTTTGTACCAACGTCCAGGCCGGCGTGGCACGCTCCAGAACTCTGCGGCCGGCCGGCGTCAGCTCGATGTGACGCTCACGTCGATCGCCGCCAGGAAA
Source organism: Gemmatimonadota bacterium (assembly GCA_046733215.1). Taxonomy (GTDB): domain Bacteria; phylum Gemmatimonadota; class Gemmatimonadetes; order Gemmatimonadales; family GWC2-71-9; genus DASQPE01. Next base: position 3,233 of record JBKPOS010000044.1, on the reverse strand, counting down.
GCTGCGGATCCAGCGTGCGTCCTCGAGCAGGCTGAGGGTGCGGCTCAAGGTTGTGCTGTCCGTCGCCGTAATGTCCGCCAACACACCCTGGGTGACCGGGCCGGCTCGGTCCAGCGCCTGGAGCAACGTGAACTGGGTGGCGCGAAGCCCTTCCGGGCGGAGCGCGGCATCGTAGAGCTGAGTGACGGCCCGGGTGGCGCGGCGAAGGTCGGCGCAGGCGCAGCCCAAGGAGATAGGCCGGGTGGGGCGAGGTGAGGGTTTGGGCATGAAGCAATGCTCCGGAACAGCCTGCTTGACAGAACGATACGGATGTAAATACATCTAGTTAGGCAAGGTCGAATGCGCAAGACGGAACTCTGGGGGGCGATATCGGCCCGGATGCAGGAGGGATGCATGGAAGACTTCAGCAATCGATGGGCGCTGGTAACCGGGGCGTCCAGTGGATTCGGCGTCCACTTTGCCCATCTGCTGGCCGAGCGAAAGGCCAACCTCGTATTGGTGGCACGCCGGACCGAACCAATGGAAACCCTGGCGGCAGAGCTCAGACAGCGGCACGGCGTGCAGGTCCTGGTGCACGGAGCGGACTTGTCGCGGACCGAAGCGGCAGCCGATCTCAAGTCCCGGCTGGACGGGGAGGGGATTGCGGTCGAGGTCCTGGTGAACAACGCGGGTTTCGGGCTGTACGGAGCTTTTCTCGACCAGCCGCTGGAAAAGATCAACGACATGCTCCGATTGAACATGATCACAGTGACGGAGCTGACCTACGTCTTCGGCCGCGACATGGCGCAGCGCCACAGTGGGAATATCCTTTTGATCGCCAGCCTTCTCGCATATCAAGCGGTGCCCGGCTTTGCCGCGTATGCCGCGAGCAAGGCGTACGTGCTGCTGCTCGGCGAAGCGCTGCATCAGGAGCTCGCGCCTCATGGCGTGGCGGTCACCGCGCTCTGCCCGAACGCCTCCGAGACATCTTTCGTCAAGGTCGCCGGCCAGAAGATTTCGCCGCTGCTGAGAATGATGATGGTCCAGCCCGAGCGGGTCGCCAGGGCCGGCGTCGGGGCCATGTTGCGTGGTAAAGCGACCGTGGTTCCGGGCTTCTTCACCAAGGCCACTGTGTTTTTCGACCGGCTGATGCCACGCTCGATGCAACGGTTGATCGTGGGAAAGGTGGTTGCCGGCTGACCAGCGGGGTGACCCACGCCTGATACATATTTTTCGGCATGTGGCACCCCGATCCGTTCACCAAGTACCCCATCCCGGAGACTCATCCACCCAGTGCGGCGGAGGCCGCCCGGTCTCTCTGGTTCAGCCCGCTCCGTTCAGGGCGCCTGGAGCTGATCGAGCGCACCTGGGTGCCGGCCATGGTGCCCTGGCGCGCCACGGATGAAGGGTTCGTCACGCCGGAGGTCCTGGCCTGGTACGAGCGCTTCGCTCGGGGGCAGCCCGGGGCGCTGGTGGTCGAAGCGACGGGAATCCGTGACATTCCGAGTGGGCCGCTGCTTCGAATCGGCGACGACCGATTCATCCCCGGACTGGCCGAGCTGGTGCGCACCGTCCGACAATCGAGCGGCGGCCGGACTCGACTCTTCATCCAGATCATCGACTTCCTTCGCATCCGCCGTCGGCCTGAGCCGGGTCGATACTTCCGGGAGTTCCTGCGGGTCACCGATCGACACCGCGCTGAGCTGGCCGGCAGCGACGACGAAATACGCGAGGCGCTGGCGCGAATGCCCGAAGGCGAGTGGCCTCGCTTTCTGAGTGAGCGCGAGCTGGACAGCCTGCAGTTCGGCGAGCGCGAACGGGTTACCGATACCGAGTTGCCCCACATCCGCGAGCTGCCCCGAGTACTGCCGGATCTGTTCGCGCGCGCCGCTGCCCGCGCCGAGGAGGCGGGGTTCGATGGCGTCGAGCTGCACTACGCTCACGCGTACACCATGGCCTCGTTCCTCTCGGCGCTCAACCAGCGGGACGACGGCTACGGTGGACGGCGAGAGAATCGAGTGAGGCTGCCGCTCGAGGTCTATTGGGCCGTCCGTGCTGCGGTGAGCGATCGGTTCGTGATCGGCTGCCGGTTTCTGGGCGACGATTGCATTCTCGGCGGGAATACCGCCGAGGACGCGGCCTGGTTCGGAGCGGAGTTTGCCCGGGCGGGGATGGACTACCTCTCGCTGTCGCGTGGAGGCAAGTTCGAAGACGCCAAGCAGCCCCGAATAGGCTGGGCTCGGTATCCCTACACGGGGCCCAGCGGGTACGAGTGCATGCCGACGGTTCGCTCGGACGAGCGGGGCCCGTTCGGTCGGAACCGGGAAGCGACGCGCGCGGTGCGCGAGGCGGTACGCGCCTCGGGATTCGAGACGCCGGTGGTCCTATCAGGCGGGATCTCGACGTTCGAGCAGGCGGAGGACCTGCTTCGAACCGGTGCGGCCGACATCATCGCCTCCGCCCGCCAGAGTCTGGCGGACCCCGACTGGTTCCGGAAGCTCCGGCTCGGGCTTGGCAACGAGGTACGACGCTGTGTCTTCACCAATTACTGCGAGGGCCTGGATCAGGTGCACAAGCCGGTGACCTGCAAACTCTGGGATCATCTCGAGGTGGAAGGCGACGAGACGCCGCGTACTGCTGACGGTCGGCGCCGCATGGTGGCGCCTGCCTGGGAGCCCCCGACCCGATGAGAGTCGCGATCGTCGGCGCGGGTCCCGCCGGCCTCTATCTCGCCATACTGCTCAAGCGGGACAATCCTCGTCATCAGGTGACGGTGTACGAGCGGAATCGGGTGGAAGACACCTTCGGCTTTGGTGTGGTGTTCTCCGACGAGACGCTCGAAAACGTGGGCGAAGCCGACGCCGAGACCAACCAGGCGATGGCGGCGGCAGCGGCGCGGTGGGAAGACATCGAGATCCACTACCGCGGCACGATCACGCGCTCTACCGGGCATCGATTCTCCGGCGTCGAACGGAAGACGCTGCTCGAGCTGCTGGCGCAACGCGCTCAGTTGCTCGGCGCTGAGGTGCATTGGCAGACCGAGATTCGCGACCTTGCCGACTGCGGCCTTCCCACTGCCGACTTGATCGTTGCCGCGGACGGCGTCGCGAGTCTAGTGCGAGATCGGCTTTCCGCCGACTTCGAGCCTCGGCTCGACTGGCGCCACAACCGATTCGTCTGGCTCGGCACCACTCGTCCCTTTCCCGCGTTCACCTTCTACTTCAAACCCTCGCCGGCCGGACTCTGGCGTACCC
>JBKPOS010000043.1:0-6810 GCA_046733215.1 Gemmatimonadota bacterium | reverse complement strand
TGTATGCCAGGATGAGCTGTCCCGCCTCGTTGTACACCTCGATGATGATGTTCTTCCGAAAGTTTGCTAGCGCGACCTCGCCCCCCGACGCCCCCAGACGCCAGACCTGATTGGCCCAATCTTCGAAAGCGCTGTCGTGAGTGATCCCGCGCTCCAACGTAATGGGCTCGTATTCGGTGCGGCCCGGCGAGCGGCGGGACGTGCTGGGATCACCTCCTTCACGGTGCTCCACAACTTCGGTTGACCGCCGGAGGGCACTGACGCGGCTGACCCCGGCCACGTGGTGGCCATCCCAGTTCACCCGGAACTTGAAGTTCTTGTAGGGGTCCTGCCGGTGAGGATTGACCGTGAATTGGGGCATTATAGCTCCTCCCATGTGAGTAGCATTGTCGTTATGAACCCTCTGCTCGACCTTTCGGGTCGCCCCGTCATCGCGCACCGCGGTGCCTCCGCCGCGCGCCCGGAAAACACCCTTGCAGCTTTCGAGCTCGCGGTCCTGCTCGGCGCCGACGCCATCGAGCTCGACGTGCACCTGAGCGCAGATGGCATTCCGGTCGTCATCCACGACCCCACGCTCGACCGGACCACCGACTGGCGAGGGCCTGTGTCGCGTTACACCGTGACGGAACTTCGGAAGGTCGATGCCGGCGCGCGGTTTACCGTGGACGGTGGTCTCACCTTCCCATTTCGCCTGCAGGGTGTGCAAGTCCCGACGCTCGCGGAAGTCCTGGCAGCTTTTCCCGACATGCCACTACTGGTGGACCTCAAGGAGCCCCGGGTGCAAGAGGCGGTACGCCGCGTGCTGCTCGACCAAGCCGCTACGGAGCGGTGCGTCGTGGCCTCGGACCGGGATGCCGCACTCCTGCATTTTCGTCAGGCGCCATTCGTCCGAGCGGCATCGCGGGCGGAGATCTCGCGCCTCTTTTGGGGCACCACCTTCGGCCGGGTCCCTGCGTCGGTCGGCTACCGCTTATTGTCGGTGCCGGAACGCTACCGCGGCATTTCCGTCCCCACGCGACGGTTCTGCGCCGCGGCCGGGCGCCTGGGGTGCCCGGTGCACGTCTGGACGGTGGACGCCGCAGCCAGCGCCCGGAGCCTGTGGAGCCGCGGTGTCGCTGGCATCGTTACGAATATGCCGGAGCGCATACGGTTCGCACGTGACGTCAATGCTTGAGCCGAGATTTGGCCGTCTTCTTGGCGGCGGCCGACTGACCGGAGCTGCGGCCAGCCGATCGCTCCCGGATTTGCACGGTCCGTTCCAGCTCGTCGGCATGCTGGAGCACCTTGCGGCGGAGGTCGAGCGGAAGGTTGGGATGTTCCTTGAGATAGTGCTGCACCACCACCAGCGCTGAGTCGCCGGTCTGGCCGCGGAGGAAGGCGGCCAGCCAGGTTTCGAGAAAGAAGATCCGGCGGTGCGCCTGGATGTAGGGCAGGGAGTCGAGAGCCAGAGGCAAATACGGAAACGTGAGGGCCTGGTGCTCGAGTGCATTGAACTCGCCCAGGCTGCCCGAGGCCCAGTCCTCGTTGAGCGTGGCGTCCCCGAAATAGCGGGTGAAGTAGGTGCGCTTGGTGGTCGAGTCGAACCTACCGGCGGCGCCGATGAACGCGCGACGGCGCCCGTCGGCCGTAGTATCACGCTTCACCTGCTCGGCATAGCGCGACTCCGCCTCGGGCGCTTTGAGCTCGAGCAGACGGGTAGCGATATCCCACCGAGTCGGGTCCTTGGCCGGCTCGCCCGCGATGGTATCTGACGAGAAGAGGCTATTCAATCTGCGAATTGCTTTGGGCGACGTCGCCAGGCCGATGAACGCATCCACATAGGCTTTTCGAAGCCCGTAGGTTCGCGTCCGATCGCCGATGCCCGCCCAGAGAAGGTCCTCTATCCTTTGCTGCGCCCCTTTTCGCGCCTCGGGACTCATATACGCTCTGAGCGCGCGATCGGTCCGGGCCAGCGCGACGGGGACGATCTGCTCGTCCCGCTCGCGCCCCAGCTCACGAGTGACTATGCCGACGAATCGTTCCGGCGCCATCCGATAGTTGCGGACCTGATCCCAGAGGGCACCCCAGAGCATCGCGCGAAGGAAAGGATCTTTGACCTTGCCAAGCGCGCTGTCCTCCAGTGTACGCACGCTGCTCGAGTCGAGCAGCAGGAGGAAGTAGCCATAGTCGCGGGCATTGGCGAATACGAATTCAGGCGCCTGCTTCCCTTTGGCGGCGGCGACATCGGTGACGCGCGAGCGGAGCTCGACCGGAATACGCACGGCCGGCCGATCGGAGTAGAACAGCAGCACCTCGGTCCGCTCGGTCCAGGGCTGATTCCCCGAGAGTGACTTGGCGGCGCGCTGAACCAGCCTCAGCTGCGCGATCTTCCCTTCGTGCAGCTCGAGCTGCTGCTCGACCACCGGCATTCCCGGGCGCAGCATGAAGTCGCGGCCGAAGCCTTCGAGCGGCCGGCCCGCCGCCTGCCCAATGGCGCCGAGCAGGTCCTGCCAGGTTGCGTTGGCATAGGCGTGCCGGTTGAGGAACCGCTGCACGCCCAGCTGAAACGCGGAGTCGCCCACCAGATACTCCAGCTGCTTCAGGACCGAAGGCGCCTTGTTGTACACGATCGCGCCGTAGTTGCTCTTGGCTTGATCCAGGTTGGTCAGCTCCTGCCACAGAGGACGAGTGCCCGCGGTCTGGTCGACGGCGTATGCGGGCGGCTTGTTGGAGAGGTAGAACGTCTTCCACGCATCCGCGCCGGGATCGATCTCGGCCAGCGCCTTGGCGGCCATGAAGGTGGCGAAGCCTTCCTTGAGCCAGAGGTCGTCGAACCAGCGCATGGTAACGAGATCGCCGAACCACTGGTGCGCGACCTCGTGCAGGATGGTGGATAAGCGGTTCAGCCGTTGAGGCAGGGTGGGTCGCTCGCGGAAGATGAAGCGATCCTCGTTGTAGAAGACCGCGCCTGGATGCTCCATCCCGCCGAATGGAAATGCGGGCGCCAGCACGAACGCGAACTTCTCGAAGGGGTACGGGCGCCCGAAGTAGCGCTCCATCCAGTCGAGCGCGCGTTGATTGAGCGAGAGGAGCGAGTCGAGGTCGGCCTCCGCCGCGCGCGACGCGCGCACGTACGCGGTGATGGTGCGGCCGTGGTTCGTTGAGCTGAGATGGTGCCAGGGACCGGCGGCGAACGCGATCAGGTAGGTGCTGATCGGAGCTGGTGCGCAGGTCGAGCGTTCGGTTGTGGCCGCAGCTTGTGAGGGGCGCTCGTGCTCCGGCGCTCGTGTCAGGACGGCGAGGGCTCCTGCGGGGCGCTGCAGAGCGCGACCGCCGGAACCCGGGGCCATCCGTACCCGGCGCCCGAGTTCTGGGCCGACGTCGCCCCGGTTTCCGACGCGCGCTCTGACGCGCTCCCTTGAAGCCCCCGCCGTCCTGTCCACTCGCGCCTCAAGTCCTGCCGTTTCCAACGCGTCTCCTTGGAGCCCCCGCCCTGGCGACTCGCCCCATCGCTTGGGCTCTTGTGACCCGCCCGCGCGCCCGCCCGACGTGCACACCCGCGTCTCCGCGAAGCGGGTGGTCAACCGGCCGCCGTTCGTGTCCGCGGACTCGATCGCACCATTGGCGACGACGGACCACGTCTGCGCCGGCGCGACTTGCGTGGGGGCGCGGGACCGCAGGGGCGGGGGCTCCGAGAGGGCGCGTTCAGAGCGCGCGTCGGAAACCGGGGCGACGTCGGCTCGGTTCAGAGATGCCTGCGCGGACGGCCCCGGGTTCCGGCGGTCGCGCTCTGCAGCGCCCGGGTGGAGCCTCTGCCCCTGCGGACCGCGCCCCTGCGAACCTGACCGGGCACCACTAAACACGGGCGTCACCAATGTTAGACGCACGCGCGCCTTGAGGTCCGGCTGATCGAAGCTGGGAAACAGCTGGTTCGCATCCGCCGGGACAAGGAGCGTGTACAGATAGTCGCTCCCGTCCGTCGGATCGTGACTTCGGATGATGCTCGCGCCGCTCGGCGCAATGTCGGCGACGAAAGCAAAGTCGAGCTGGTTCTCTCCGACCCTGAGCAGTTGCGCGGGGATTCGTAGGTGGCCGTTCTCGGCGGCGCCGGCCGGAATCGGCCGGCCGTTGGCCAGCGCCCTGGTCAGGCTGCGGCCCCGAAAGTCGATGATTGCGTCCGCAGAATCGGACTTTCGGAAGCGGATCGTTATGCAACCTATTGCACTATCTAGCGGACTTACATCGAGAGTGAGATCATAGCGGACGTCGCTGATCGTGGCTGCCCGGTGGCGGGCGAGGGTCTGCGAAATTCCGGCTGTGAGGATCGCCGTCGCCGAGCTGTCGCGCGGCACCTGGCCCACAGCTCGGGATGGAGCCACGACGGGAAGAAGCGCGATCAGCCACTGTAGCTGCGGCCGAAGGGTGACTCGACTGAGGGATCCGGGCACGCAGGCGAATATACCGTCGTTCGATGGAGTCATTGCCAGGAGGTTCTATGCGTTTCCCGGTTCCCGGTCTGCTTTCCCCAGCGTTGATGGCAGCGATGGTGGCCGCGGCTTCACCCGCTCATGCGCAGACCATCGCCCTCCCACTTCGAGGCGAAGGCGAGTTTACGCTGCCCGACAGGCAGATCGACGTACGATCCGGCTCGGTCCTGCTGAACGCCGACAGCAGTGTGAAAGTCTTCTTCATTGATGGCGGTACGCTCCTTACCGCATTCGTTGGCGAGTGGCGGCGCGCCGACGCCCGGACCGTCGAGTTCGCCGTGCTCGATGTCCCCGGCCAGCGCAACGTGAAAGGGAGCGGCCGCATTCGCTTCCGGGCCGACGGGGCGATCGACGCGCTCGACGTCCGTGGCCAGGCCGACGGCCGTGAGTTCTCAGCGCGCTTCGACAGCGGGATGAACACCGCGGCAGTCTCCACGGCCGAGCTGCGCGTATCGCGCCAGGATCCTTCGCCGCCCCCAGGTTCCCGGGCTGCTCCGGCCCCGCGCCAGGACTCCGAGGAATGGCCCTGGGGCGGATCATTGCACCTGGTCGACGTAACGCGGAGAGGCGAGGGGGTTCTGCAGAACTCCGAGGGTGCCGAGTATCACTTCGACCGCGCTCGACTCGTGCTCGGCGAAAATGATGAGTTTCAGCTGACCATCGTTGGCGATACTAAGATGGTGCTCGCGGGAACCTGGAGCGGCGACCTGCGGTTTGGCCCGGTGCCACTGGATCTGCGCGAAGCGTTCGGCGGGAAGGTCGAGGGTATGGGGCGCGTGTGGATCCGCGATCGATCGTGGGACCGCGATTTCACCCTGGAGCGCATCGAGCTCGACGGCTGGAGCAACGGCCATCGGTTCACAATGTACTTCGAGGCAAAGACGCCTCCGGGGGACGCTGGCAGTCAATGAGCCGGGGCTTACGCCCGGTGCCGCTGCACCGCCGGTCCTTCGTTGCGGTCGAGGTTCCAAGCGGTGTTGATGAGTCCGACATGGGTGAAGGCCTGCGGGAAATTGCCCAGCATTCTGCGCGACACGGGGTCGTACTCTTCGGAGAGGAGCCCGACGTCGTTCTGGAGTGAGAGTAATCGCTGGAAGATCTCGCGGGCCTCATCCGCGCGACCCTGAAGGGCCAGGTTGTCGGCCAGCCAGAAGGTGCAGGGAAGAAACGCGCCTTCGCCCGGCGGCAGTCCGTCCACGTCGGGCACCGTGTGGTAGCGGGCGACCAGGCCGTCGCTCATGAGATGTTTCTGGATGGCCTTCACGGTGCCCAGAACCCTGGGATCGTCGGCCGGCAGAAAACCGACCAGCGGGATCATGAGCAGGCTCGCGTCCAGCAGCTCGGAGCCGTAGTACTGCACGAATGCGCCGAGCCCGGGGTCGAAGCCGTGCTTGCACACGTCGGCGTGAATCGCCGCGCGAAGGCGCCGCCACCGCTTCACCGGCCCTTGCTGCCCGAACTGCTCGACCGCCTTCACTGCCCGATCCACCGCAACCCAGGCCATCACTTTTGAGTGGGTGAACTGCCGGCGAGGCCCGCGCACCTCCCAGATCCCTTCGTCAGGATCCTTCCACACCGATGCGACGAACTCGGTCATTGCCCGCTTGACACGCCACGCATTCTCATCCGGCGGGATGCCCGCCCGACTGGCACAGTAGAGTGAGTCGGCCACCTCACCGTACACGTCCAGCTGAAACTGGGTGCTCGCGGCGTTGCCAACGCGCACCGGGGCCGAGCCTTCGTAGCCCGGTAGCCAGGGCAGCTCCCATTCGGTAAGCAGGCGCTCGCCGGTCACCCCGTAGAGGATCTGGGCATGATCCGGGCGGCCCGCGACCGCCCGCACCAGCCACGTCCTCCAAGCCTTTGCTTCCTCCATATAGCCGCCGGCCATGAGCGCGTAGAGCGCAAAGGTGGCGTCGCGCAGCCAGCAGTAGCGGTAGTCCCAGTTCCGGCTGCCGCCTGGCTGCTCCGGAAGCGACGTCGTTACAGCGGCGACCAGCCCGCCGGTCGGTGCGTAGGTCAGGGCTTTGAGGGTGATCAAGGAACGGACTACGGGATCCACCCACTCACGACTGTATCCGCAGCGGCCGGACCACTCCTTCCACCACGCTTCGGTCTCTCGAATCGCGACATCTGCGTCGGGCGCAGAAGGCTCGCGCTTGTGCGACGGAAACCAGGTCAGCGTAAACGGGACGCATTCACCGGGCGCCACCGAAAACTCGGCGACTGTGGTGAAGTCTTTCCCTTCGAGGGGCACCGGAGTGCGCAGGCGAAGCCCATTGGCGCCTCCGATCGCGACGATCCCATCGTCCCCGCTGCGCACCCACGGGATGAGTGAGCCGAA
>JBKPOS010000042.1:0-13908 GCA_046733215.1 Gemmatimonadota bacterium | reverse complement strand
GGATATATCGCTTCGCGACGGACTTGTGATCTACGCTGGTGAGCCACCCGCGAAGGCCCCGGCGACCGCCCCAGGTTGCCTCAAGTAACCGGGTGTCGTCATTCGCACCCGCGGGGGCCGATTCGGGGGCTACGACGAGCTCCGTCATTTGAGGCTCTCGAGGTAGGCCAACAACGCTGTGAGGGCCCTGCCGGACAGCGCCGACGCGGGCATGGAGGCACCGGGCTTCACGGCCTGGGGATCAAGAATCCACGCGCCCAGGTTGCCGCGTGTATTGGGGAGAGTCCCTGCGGCGATGGTGCGGCGGCTCGCCAGATGTGTGAGCGGCGGACCTACGCGACTTGCCGCCAACGTGCCCTGGATGGTGTGACACATCGGACAGGAGGAGCCCATGAAGACGTGCCGGCCAGCCTCTGCGGCCGAATCCCGGGGCTCGGCGGCCGGCGCCAGCTGTCTTTCATACCACTGGTTGAAACGGTCGCGCGGCTCCGCGATCACCAGCATCGCCATCTTCGCATGCTGATGCCCGCAGAACTCGGCGCATTGAGCTCGATAGGTGCCGGCCCGGTCGGCCACCAACCACATGGTGTTGGGATGCCCGGGTATGAGATCCTTTTTCCCCGCGAGACTGGGCACCCAGAAGCTGTGAATGACGTCGGCGGCTTCGAGTTGAATGAGGACTGGCTCGCCCACCGGAATGTGAAACTCGTTCGCAGTGTGAACGCGGTGCTGCAGCACCGAATCCTGATACTCCACATCCCACCACCATTGATGCCCTGTCAGCTTTATGACCAACGCCGGCCGTGGGACAGTGGTCGTGGCTCTGCCCACGCGGAGATCGACTGCGAGATAGATGAAGAGCGTCAGGACGGTTGCCGCGCCGGCTCCGGCAATGATGCGCGCCAGCTTTCGATCATCCGGCTGAGAGACAGAGCGACGGTGAAACAGCGCCCACAGGAAGGCCGCTATCACCAGCACGAACACAATGCACGACGCCCACAGCATGAACGACCAGAGCGGGAGCAGGCGCGCTGCCTGCGCCCCCGCCGCTTCCAATGCGGAATGCATCTGGTCACTCACATGGATCCCGCAATCCGACGATCAGCCGCTCCCAACCGTTTCGCCACCAAGGATCGGCAGAACTTCGCCCGTGATGTAGCTCGAGTCGACTGAGCTCGCCAAGAAGACGAATGCAGGGGCAATCTCTTCCGGCTGCGCCGGGCGGCGCATCGGCACGTCGCCACCGAACTCCGTGACGTCCTCCGGCTGGCGATCAGACGGATTGAGAGGGGTCCATACCGGACCCGGCGACACCGCGTTCACCCGAATCCCACGGGAGACCAACTGCTGGGCCAGCGACTTGGTGAAGGCGTGAATGGCGCCCTTGGTGGACGAGTAGTCGAGCAGCTCCTTCGAACCCTGGATCCCCGTGACCGAGCCGGTGTTGACGATCGCGCCGCCCTCCGACAGGTGCGGCACTGCGGCCTTCGACATGTGGAAGTAGCCGTAGATGTTGGTGCGGAAGGTCCGATCCCACTGTTCCTCGGAGAGGTCTTCCAGCGCTGCGGTGTGCTGCTGGAACGCGGCATTGTTGACCAAGATGTCGAGCTGACCGAACTCTTCCACGGCTTGCTCGACGGCATCACGACAGAAATCCGGATCGCTTACGTCTCCGGGAATCAGGATCGCCCGGCGGCCTTCAGCCTCGACGGCTTCCTTCGTCTCTTCGGCGTCTTCATCCTCGCTCAGATAGACCACGGCTATGTCGGCGCCTTCTCGGGCATAGAGCACCGCTATGGCACGACCGATCCCCGAATCGGCTCCGGTGATCAATGCCACCTTGTCCTCCAGCTTGCCCGAGCCACGGTACTCAGGCGCTTTGTAGGCGGGCCTCGGCCGTAGCTTCCGTTCGATGCCCGGCTTCTCCTGGTGCTGCTTGGGGAGTGGCGGCGCGGGGTAGCGTCGGCCGGGGGGTTGAACCGGTGCGCTTTCTTTGTCTCTGCCCTTTTCGCTCTTCTCTCGCTGGTCAGCTTCGTCCTGCAGCTCGCGGTGGTGCGCGGCCGCGCGCTTACCTCCGCTGGCGTACCGCGGCTTTCGGTCGCCGGTGGACTTATGACGCTGAGTTTTCCTGGTCGGCATCGTCGAGTACCTCGGTGAGATCGTCGTGCCCAAGCTGAGTTTGGCTCGTACGATTTTGCGATGGAAGACGAAGAGGCGTGGTGATGGGGCGCACCGGAGTGACCCGGGTCACGCCTCGTAAAGGGAGGCAGGCACTACATTAGTGCCTCATTCGATGTTCGATGGACCGCGCTCGACAGCCGCCCGAGCGGAGCGATGTTCGGCATCGCAACTGTTCGTTGCCGAGCTACGGAGGAAGCCATGCCCGAGGCGTCCCACACCGTCGAGGCAGCTCCCGACTCAAGCCTCCTTCCTGCGGGCATGCCGGCTGAATCACAGGCGTTCCAACTCCTCGACGGTTTCCCTTCGGCAGCATATGTCTGCGACGCCGAGGGACTGATCGTTTCCTTCAACCAGCCGATGCTCCAGCTAGCTGGCCGCGCACCCCGCTTGCACGACGCCGCCGATCGTTTCTGCGCCTCACTGGAGCTGTTCCAGACCGACGGCACGCCCATTCCCCCCGAGGCTTCCTGGATCGCTCGTGCCCTGCAATCCGGAAATCGGCAGCCTGCCGAAGAAATCCTGCTGGGCCGCCCGGATGGACAGCGCATTACTGTTCTGGCTCACGCCAACCCACTCTTCGACGAGACGGGAGGTGTAGTTGGAGCGGTAAGCGTCCTGGTCGATACGGGCGACACCATGGGCCGGCGGCAAGTCGAAGACGCGCTGAGCAGCATTCGGGATGAGCTGACGGTTCAGTTTGCCGATCTGCAGCGCCTGCACGAAATGAGCGACCGGCTCTCGTCGATGCGCGAGCTGCAGCCGATCCTGGATGAGACCTTGCGGACGGCAGCCGCGATCGCCAACGCGGATTTGGGATTGCTGATGCTTCGCGACGAAGAGGGAGACGCCCTCGGCGTGGCAGCCAGTCTCGGCTTCAGCGAAGAAGGCCTCGCGGCCGTAAGCAGCATCCGAAATCCCAGTGGGGCTCTGGGCATGTGTGCGCAGGGTGGCAGGCGCGCGCGGGTCGAAGATGTCGAGACCGATGCCGCCTTCGCGGCCCACCGCGACGCAGCGCGCAAGGCCGGCTTTCGGGCGCTCCACTGTACTCCGCTTATCAACGCAAAGGGCAGACCCATCGGGGCTCTGTCGGTGTACCACCGGCAGCCCCGCCGGCCTTCCGAACGGGAAATGGACCTGGTCGAAGTATGTGCCAGCCAGGCGACCGCGTTCATCGAGAACGCCCGGCTATACGATGCCCTGCGCGAGGCCGATCGGAGCAAGAACGAGTTTCTTGCGACGCTGGCGCACGAGCTTCGCAATCCGCTGGCACCGATCCGAAACGCAGTCCACGTTCTTCAGCTCGTGCTGCACCTGAACAAGGCGCGCACGGAGGAATCGAAGTGGGCGCTCGACGTCATCGAGCGCCAGATGCAGCAGCTGTCCCGCCTGGTGGACGATCTGCTGGATCTCGCTCGCATTACCAGTGGCAAGCTGGAGCTCCGGAAAGATCGGATCGCTCTTAGTGAAATCCTGCAGGCCGCGGTAGAGGCGAGCAGTCCACTGATCGACGGATTCGGCCACGAGCTCGTCATTGACGAGCCATCGGAACCGCTGTTCCTCGACGGTGACCTCACCCGCCTGGCGCAGGTCGTCTCCAACCTGTTGAACAACGCCGCCAAGTATACCGAGCGAGGCGGGCTCATTCGCCTGATCGCCGAACGGCGCGGGAACGAGGCAACGATTGCGGTGCAAGACAACGGCACCGGCATCCCGGCGGACATGTTGCCCCGCATCTTTGACATGTTCAACCAGGGAGGACGCGGCACGGACCCCGCTCAGAACGGACTGGGAATCGGATTGACGCTGGTTCGGCGCCTGGTGGAAATGCACGGCGGCACCGTAGAGGCGCATAGCCCGGGAATAAACCAGGGAAGCGAGCTGACGGTGCGGTTGCCGCTGGCCGCCGACGCAGCGCCGATCGAAGTCGAGCCTCCAGGCCAGTCGGACCCCGCTATCCCCCGCTCGGCGCTTCGCATCCTGGTAGTAGACGACAACCCCGATTCGGCAGACAGCCTCGCCGCACTTCTTGCGATTCCGGGAAATCAGGTCAAAGTCGCCTACGACGGCGTCGATGGCCTCGCAATGGCGGAAGAGCTCCGCCCTGATGCGGCGCTGCTGGATCTTCGGTTACCCAGAATGGATGGCTACGAGGTGGCGCAGCGAATCCGGGAGCAGCCCTGGGGCAAAGCGATGGTACTCATCGCGCTCACGGGCTGGGGACAGGAGGAGGCAAAGCAGTTATCGAAAGAGGTAGGATTCGATCAGCATCTGGTCAAACCGGTGAACCCGGCGGAACTGCTCGAGCTGCTCGCATCGCTCCATCAGAGCCGGACCTCCGTAGGGTAAGTCGAGCAGGTCGCCATTCGGAACTCGCCTCCATCCCGCATCTTTCTGCTCTCGCCGGCGCATTGCGGCGGCAAACGCGCCGAGCTGTTGCTCAGTGAGAAGGCCCGCTTCCCGCTTGCCGATCGACTGCGGCGCGCGGGGGACGTGACGTTGGGAGAGGCGTTCGCGTTCCTGAGCGGCCTCTACTTCGCCGGCAAGTTGGCATACGCGCGGCGGTTCGCCCGACCGGGGCCGGACAGTTGGCGGGTGCAGGTCATCACCACCAATCGCGGCCTGGTTCCGGCCGACACTCTCATCAGCGTGCACGACCTGCGCGGTTTCGGGGCGGTGGACATCCGGACCGATGATCCGCGTTATCGCAAGCCCATGGAACGCGACGCCGCGCGCATCTGTGCTTTGCCCGCTCCAGAGGTGATCCTGCTGGGGAGCGTGGCAACCGGCAAGTATGTGGACCTGCTGCTCGAGTTCTTCGGCGAGAGGCTCCTCTTTCCTACCGCGTTCGTCGGCAGGGGAGATATGAGCCGAGGATCGCTCCTGCTTAGGGCGGTCCGGGAAGAGCTAGAGTTGGAGTACGAGCCAGTCGCAACCGCCGTTCGCAGTTTGAGCCGCTCCGCCGCGACGAATTGGCGTCGCGGCAGCCAGGAGTAGATGCAATGCCAGTCAGAAAAAAGACCACCCGAACCAGGAAATCGCGTGCTGTCAGTACCGGGAACCGATCCGCAGCCGGGAGCAGTACGGGATCGGCGCTCGGCGAGTACCGTAGCAAGCGGGATTTTGCCAAGACAGTCGAGCCGCGAGGCTCTCGCCGCGCCGCCGGTCAGAGTCTGGCGTATGTGATTCAGAAGCACGCCGCGACCAGTCTTCATTTCGATCTTCGGCTCGAGCTCGATGGCGTGATGAAAAGCTGGGCCGTACCCAAGGGTCCGAGCCTGGATCCGAGCGTCAAGCGTCTGGCGGTCCAGGTAGAGGATCATCCCATCGAGTACAACGCCTTCGAGGGCACCATCCCTGAGGGCGAGTATGGCGGGGGAACGGTCATGATCTGGGATCGCGGAGCGTACCGCTATGACGGTGACGATCCCGATCCCGTGGAGGGTTTGCGGCAAGGATATCTGAAGGGCGAGCTCAAGATCGCGCTTCACGGTAAGCGCCTGAAAGGCTCATGGGTTCTGGTGCGCACCAAACGACGCCAGGGGAAGCGCCCGCAGTGGCTGCTGATCAAGCATCGGGATGAGGATGCGAAGCCAGGCTCGGAAGTGGTGGATGACTACGAAACGTCCGCCGCGACGGGGCGCACTATGGAGGAGATCACGGCAGGCAAACGTAGCCGCCGCTAAGGCACGTGTCCAAAACCTAGCAGGCGTTCCATTCGGCTGAAAACATAGGAGAACCCCTGCACGCGCGGGCTTCGGTTCCCCTCGATGGTGTACAGCATTCCATCGAGGAGCCGATGAACCAACCCTACGTGACCTTGCCAGCCGGTCAGGTTGACTCGCCACCAGAAAACGGGATCGCCCGGCATGGGTTGGTAGCCGTCCTGGGGCGCACTGGCCCACCCTTTGTCGCGAAAACGGGTGAGTAAGGCGCGGGCGCCCGGGCAGTACTTGAAGGGCATCACCCCCTGATCTCCACCGGAGGCTTGGAGATAGCACCAGCTGACGAACGAGGCACACCAGGAATTGCCTTCGGGGAGGCCGGCGGGCCCGAGGTACTTTCGGACGAATGGACCCGCGTTGTTGCCTCCGATCTCAGCTGCTCCCGCATTGAGCTCGCCCACGGCCACTTCGAGTGCTGCCCGGCCCAGCGCGCTCCCACCGGCGTCAGGAGGAGGCATGCGACCGTAGTCGACCGCACTGGGCGGCGTAAGGTCCGGTTTGGGATTGTGCAGGCTCCACCAGGTGAGCGGCCCCACCTTGCCGTCGACTACCAGCGGTGCACCATGCTGATCGAGATTCTGCGACTGGAACGCGCGGACCGCCTGGTAGGTGCGAGTGCCGTAGTCGCCGTCGACACTGACGGGATAGCCTCGCTGCACCAGCAAGCGTTGCAGCTCGGCGACCTCGGGCCCTCGATCTCCCTTTTTCATGATGGCCACGCCACCTCGGACCTTACTTCGCTTTCTGATAGGTACCCATCAACTCTGCCTGAGCCAGAATGTGCCCCTGCATCGCACGTTCGAGATCGGCCTTTGGAGGATTTTTGAGGTCGCCCAACACCGTGTCCAGAGCGTACAGCTTGTGGTAGTAACGGTGGCGGCCGATCGGCGGGCAGGGACCGCCGTACCCGGTACGCTTCCAATCATTCATTCCTTCCCGCGTACCCGGCGGAAGCTTCTTGACTCCTTTGGGCAGGCCCGTCGCGGTTGCCGGCAGATCATACAGGATCCAGTGCACCCAGGTCATCTTGGGTGCTTTCGGATCGGGCGCGTCGGGATCATCCACGATCAGAGCGAAGCTGCGGGTTCCCGCGGGAGCCCCGGTCCATTCCAGAGCGGGACTGATGTCGTCTCCTTCGCAGGTGTACTCCCTTGAAATGGCGCCACCGGCCGAGAACGCGGATGACGTGAGTGTAAGGGCCACGAGGATCTCCTGTAGTAGCACAATTCAGTCGCTGGAAGAGGCCCGCAGAGGGTAACGCTCCTCTGAAGGCGCGCCAGTGTCCGGGGCGGCCGTAATGCAGGATTCCGCTCAGGCTGGCGATCCGCAGTGAGCGCTCGAGCGCGAGCGATCTGCCGGCGCATCCAGCCGCCGTAAATCGTTCCACTGCAATACCCTGCCAGATAGCACCTCGAGGCACCGGGCTTGCTCATGCACCCCCAGTCGCCCCTAATCACTTCCTGAAGCGTGACCCCGGCTCGAGGACTCCTCATGACCCGAATCTCACTCGCGACTCTCTCGCTTGTCGCGCTGACCGCTTGCGCCAGCGGGAGCAAGTCGCCCTCGGCGAGCGCGGACAGCCTTTCGCGCGACCTGAGCCTCCCCGCGTCGCAGAGCACCCATGCTCTGAACGATCGGCCCAGCGCACCCCCCAAAGCGAAGCCCCGTCCCAAGGCGCCGGCTGCGCCGTCACCGAAGTCGCTCGCGGCCGGCACGCTCATTACGGCACAGATGTCCGACTCGATCAACTCGCGGCACGACAAGCCGGGCAAGACAGTGACGGCCCGGGTTTCTTCCGATGTGAAGGATCAATCGGGACGCGTGGTCATCCCCGCGGGCTCGCCGATCAAGCTGACCGTCACCGCCCTGGCCCCGGCAGAGAACAAGAGCTCCAAGGACGGCAAGCTCGAGTTCGAGGCTACGTCGGTGACCGTGAATGGTCGGATGTACGCCCTGGACGCCGATGTTGGCCCGGTCGAGCACGAACTCAAGGGTCGTGGCGTGACCGGCGGCGACGTCGCCAAGGTCGGCGCGGGCACGGCCATCGGCGCCATCGGTGGCCGGATCATCGGCGGCAACACCAAGGGCGCGGTAATCGGCGGCGTGGTTGGTGCCGGCGCGGGGACCGCATATGCGGTCCACACAGCGGATCGCGACGTGGTCGTGCATCCTGGTACGACCGTTCGCATTACGCTGCGCGGTACGCTCGTCGCCTCAGCGCAATAACATTCTTGGACCAGCCAGACAAAGGGCGCCCCGGTTGGGCGCCCTTTTTTTGTTGGTGCTCGGCCTGAGGATCGTGGCCGGTTCCACCGCTATCCTGCTGCGTGCCCAGGCCGAGGTCACAGGGGATGACTGGCCAAGCCTCCTAAGACCGACGCTCCAGATCTATCATCGTAAACCGACATTTTGACGCCGACCCGGCGGGATGGCGTGAGCCACATCACAACGGCCGCCCTAGTAGTCGGGCTAGAATCTGCCTTGCTGCTGACACCATGCTGAAGGGTGCAATGGAACTGAGCGGGAAGCTCCCCGAAGAAGCCGGGCCCCACGATCATCTGGTTCACTTCTACGGGCGCGACCAGCACGCCCTGGTCACCAATGTGGGTCGCTTCTTTCGAGTCGGCCTGCGTCGGGGCGAAAGTCTGCTGGCGATCGCGACTCTCGAGCACTGTGACGGCTTTGCCCGCGAGCTACACGGGGAGCCAAAGTATCAGTCGGCGGTCCGAGACGGGCGCATCATGTTTCTTGACGCCGAGCAGGTGCTGGCCCTGTGCTCGGTAGGCGCGAGACTTGCCCTCGACCAGCTCGAAATGCTCATCATGTCGACCTTACAGGAGCTGCGACGGCGCAGCCACAGTGCGCCGATTCGGGTATACGGAGAAATGGTCGGAGTTCTCTGGCGGGCAGGCAGAATCGACGTCGCCGTAGAGCTGGAACAGCGTTGGCAAAGATTGGTGCTACAAAACGACATCAGCCTTGTCTGCGGCTATCCCATCAACCGACTCGACCGGCGGGAAAATCCGGCAGCCATCAACGCCATCGTCGGCCAGCACACTCACTTTATTTCGAGCACAGCGGCCGGAGCCGCGAGCTAGCTGGTTCCCTCAGGCGGTCACCTGCCGCTGGAGCACCTGTGCTACGGCCTGGAGGAGCTGATCGTTCGACATTGGCTTCTGTAGAAACGGGCGGTCGGCGCCCGAGCTCCCCGCCAGTAGCCCCTCTTCGCGCAGATGCCCCGACATCCAGATCAGCGGAACCGAGGGAAACCGGCGACTCATCTCCTCACCTAGCTCGCGACCTCCCATCCCCGGCATAACGATGTCGGCGATGACCAGGTCCATTGGCGGCTTTGCCTGCTCCAAAATGGCGAGCGCCTCGCGGCCGTCGCGTGCCTTCATGACCTGATAGCCTTCTTCTTCGAGTGCTCGTGTCACTACCGCTCTCACCAGATCCTCGTCATCCACCACCAACAAATGGCCGTCCGCACGCGTCCGGGTCGGTGCATTAGGAGAACCGGTCGCCGAGCGCAGGTCCACTGACTCGGTAATCGGCAGGAGAATTCGAATCGACGTGCCGCGGTCGATCGCGCTATCGACCTGAATGTGACCGCCGCTCTGCGCCACAATCCCTTCCACAGTGGCGAGGCCCAGTCCGGTACCGCGCCCGATTTGCTTGGTCGTGTAGAACGGCTCGAAAATGCGCGGCAGGTGCTCGGCGGCAATGCCGCGTCCGGTGTCCTGGACCACCAGCTCCGCATAGGAACCCGGCTCGACCGGCGCACCCACGCGATCCCAGACCTCTCCTGCGTTGATGTCCACGGAGTCCAAGCGCACGGTGATGCGGCCACTATCGGTAAGTGCGTCTCGCGCGTTGATCACCAGATTCATCAGCACTTGTACCAGCTGGGCTCGATCCACTCTGACCCAGGTCGGGTGACTGGCTGGGACGAACTGGAGATTGGTATCCGCGCCAAGCAGACGCTGAATCATCGGATGCGCGTCCGCCAGCACGGCATTCAGATCCAGAGTCTGAGGGGCAAGGACCTGCTGACGCGCGAATGCGAGCAGCTGACGGGTCAAGCTCGCCATTCGCTCGACCGCCTTCTGTATCTGGGCCAGATCATGGCGCGCCGTGGGGCCAAGATTGGGATCACGGCCCGCAAAACCGGCGAATCCGCCGAGTGCGTGCAGCTGATTGTTGAAATCGTGAGCGAGGCTGGCCGCCAGACGGCCGATGGCTTCCATCTTGGCGGCCTGGCGCAAGGCAGCCTCGTTGCGCTTTCGCTCAGTGATGTCGCGCTGAATGGAAGACGCACCGACGATGACTCCGCTTCGATCACGCACTGGCGAGATGGTGAGCGAAATTTCGATTTCAGTGCCGTCCCGATGCAGCCGCCTGGTTTCGTAATGGGCGACGTGCTCGCCGCGCGCTACCCGCCGGAGAATGTCCCGCTCTTCATGTTTCAGGTCATCGGGAACCAGCAGCTCGATTGACCGACCCACGATCTCGTTGGCCTCGTACCCATAGGTCCGCTCGGCGGCTGCATTCCAGGTCATCACGATGCCGTCGAGTGTCTTGCTCAGAATCGCATCGTCGGAGGTCTCCACGATCGAGGCCAGCCGCGCCTGGGTTTCGGCCGCCTGATGTCGCTCGGTGAGGTCTCGCTTGATGGAAGATGCCCCGACGATGGTCCCGGACCGGTCCCGTACCGGTGTGACCGTAAGCTCGATTGGAACCAGAGTGCCGTTCTTTCGAAGGCGAGTCGTCTCGTATCGTAGGATCTGCTCGCCGCGACTGACCCGCTCGAGGATGGTCTGCTCCTCGTGATGTAGCTCCGGCGGAATGAGTCGGTAGATCGACGCGCCGTGCATCTCCTGAGCGGTGTAGCCGAACAGCTCCTCGGCGCCCTTATTCCACCCCACGATCGTTCCATCCAGCAACTTGTTGACGATGGCATCGGACGAAGCCTCGGCAAAGGCGGCCAGACGGGCCGCCGCCAAAGCGCTCTGCGGGTCGGTTGTTGGGTTCTCGTCCACTTGAGTCATGGGTGTGTGACCGGCGTCACCAAGAGGAGCGGGCCAAGTCTATAAGCAACAGCAACATACGCATCGTTGCCGCTTCGTGCAACGAGGAGGCTCACGGCGGGAAGGCCTTCCGTACTTGCCCTATTGCCGCCCGCTTGCCACGCTGGAATCGGGCAAGCAGGACATCGAATCCGGACGGACCACGCTGAAAGCAGATGGATCGTGCGGTAGCACCCGAAGCGTGTGGGCGAGGATGGAATCCATCGGGATGATCTTGATCGGTACCTGGTTCTCGACGCTGGGGTTATGAGGAGGAATTACAAAGCCACGGGGTGCCTCGCCGGGCTTCTGCGGGAGCCCAACAATGGTCCGGTGTCTCGGATTGTGTGGAGGAATGACCACGCTTCCATCCGGCCGTGGATTGGCCGAAGAGCACGGGAGCAGTAGGACATCCGTGATGATGGGCCGTCTCGCCCGCGCTCGCGGGCTGGTATCCTGTAGCAGGGCGAACAGGCTCGAAATTGCGGTATCGGTCTTTTGCCTCGCGGAGTCCGCGGTCGTGTCCGGAGGTGGGGGCGTAACACCGGGATGCGTATCGCTGGCAATGACGCCCCCGGCCGAACCGGCGAGAGCAGCGCTTTCTTCTGCCCTGTCGGGCTGGGTAGCAACGCTCAGCTGCCCGATCGGGATCAACTCGCCCGCCAACTCCGGCTGATAGCGAGCAAGCAACGCGAACGCGATAGCGCCGACGGCCACTACGGCTGCCATTGCAGTGACGACTCGGGCCAGGCGCTCCGCTCGTTCGTGTTCGCTCTCGATAGGCACTCGTGCATCCAATCCCGGCTACGCGAAGAGGCTACTGACCTTCGCTGGAACCGACAAGAGCCTCAGCCGGCTGAGAGTCGGTGCGACCTGCGATGAGATCTCGAACAGCGCTGACCAGTTGCTCCGCCGTGAATGGCTGTGGCAGAAGCGACTTGCCAAGCGGCAACAGTCCCCGGCTCACCAGCTCATCGTACGGAACGTTCGACGTATAGAGCACCATGGTTTTCGCGTGTCGAGCGATCAGCCGGTCGGCGAGCGACTCACCCATCATATCGGGCAACAACACATCGATCAGGGCGACGTCCACGGGCAAGTCGTACCGATCCACCAGTTCGAGAGCTTCGGTCGCATCACACGCCGAGAGCCAACGATATCCTATCGATTCGAGAGCATGGCAAGCGAGCTGCCTCGCTTCTGGATCATCGCTGGCAACCAATGCGGTGGCTTGCGGAAGAATCTCCACTGGAATCCTCGGCCCGGGTTCGCGAACCGGGATTCTCGACTCTGCGGTTTTAGGGTCTATTAGCGTGAAACGCAACCGCAGCGCGTGCAGCTGCGCGCTCAGCCGCTCAGTCTCCCCCTCCGCCTGCAGCCGTCGCGCACGAGACCAGGCGCAGACAGCCGCGATCAGTAATGCCACTGCCCAGAAAACGAGCTGAGCGACGAAATCGGGCTGATCGGAGAATCCAAATCCTTCGGAGGGGGGAAAGAACCAGTAGTTGACAGCCACCCCCGACGCTGTAACGGCGAGTAGACCCGGACCGAGTCCTCCCACGAGCGACGCGACTGCAATCACGAAAAGGAAGAGCATCAGGATATGAGGGCCGAGGATCGGCAGGAGCAGGAGACCCAGGCCGGCTGCTCCGGCCGGGCCCGCGACTGCAAATGCCCAGCCAACCCACCGCCCCGAGGATTCGGACATCAGGAGACCTCGATCAACTTCGCCATGCCATGAGCGAAGTGAGGCTTACCGTCCTTCATGTCCGGCACAAAGCACAGCAAGGCGTATTGACCCGGTATGAACGTGACGTCGATCGACGCATGCATACCCGGCACGATGCCACTCACGCCGCCCAGCATCTTGCCGGGTGCCGGGCCAACCTGCTTCTCGCCCCACTCGGCGAATTCGACTGGCGTCTTGCCGGGGTTGAGCCGAACGATCGCGATCTCGTGCTCCTGGGGACCTGCATTGTCGATCCGGATCGTGTGGCGTCCGGCGGTAAGCGGTTTAGAAAACTTGAAATCGTAGTCGTGCAGAGTGATGACGACATCAGCCGTCGGCTCGGCCACGTTGGCGGGAGCGGTTCCGGTCACCTTCAACGGCCGCGCCATTCCCTTCATCATGTGAGGCATTCCGTCGGGCGTGGGCACGAAGCAGAGCATGGCGTAGCTTCCCGGCTCGAGCGAGAGCGTCGTGTTGGTCGTGTCGCCAACCTCGGGGGGATTGGGGCCGCCGGCACTGCTCATCCACTTCGGCGGCGGGCCCGGGGACTTGAACGCTCCGAGGAGATCCTCCACCGTCTTCCCCTCCTCCAGCTTGATCAGCTGGATGTGGTGCAGCGACGGTCCCCGGTTTACCAGCCGGATCGTAGTAAGACCCGCCGGTATTTCGGCCGGCGCATCGAAGCTGAAGTCGGAGGCCGTCACCGTCACCACGTTCGGGGCGGACGGGCCCGCATCGCCGGACCGATGGGTCGAGTCACCGCGTCCGCACGCGGCCAACACAGCAAGAACGAGAATACCCGACGAGCTTCGCATGCCCCCCTCCGTTCAGGATTGGGCCTGAAAAACTTGGATCCGGTGGCGTACTGCTATCGAGAAGGCCCACAGCCGGGCCGTGGGTCAGGATGTCACTTGCGATGGGAGTTCGCTCCCAGACTACCGGATGGGCCGGGTCCGGTCAAGCAGCCCGAGGGCCTGGGGGCTTGTCGGTCTGATCGATCTGCTGAATTGGAATGACGTCGATATCCGCAGCAAGCAGGTGTTGGGTGGGAAATAACTGATTTAGTGCACTGCAGGGACGATGCCCTGGGCTATCAGATTGCCGATTGCCGTCGTTTGGGAACCAACGGCCCCTCCGATCCCCTGCCAGCGCGCCGTCGTGACCACCACGAGATCCAGCCCCGGCACGATGTAGAGCAACTGCCCGCCGT
>JBKPOS010000041.1:0-14453 GCA_046733215.1 Gemmatimonadota bacterium | reverse complement strand
GGGGCCAAGCCGGACTACATCGAGTCCCTGAGCGACTTTGTTCGGAGCCGTCCTGCACAACCGCTGGAGGCGTTCGAGCAACAGTCGAATGCGGTCATCAAGCACGACGTAACCGCACAGCTGGGCCGCATCAAGGCGCCGACTCAGCTCGCATTCGGGCGGCGTGACGTGTTGACCTCGACCCGTTTCGCGGAGCAGCTGAGGCGCGGAATCGCAGATTCGGAGCTGGTGATCTTCGAGGACTGCGCCCACGCGGCCATTTACGAGAAAGTGGAGGAGGTCAACCGGCAGACGCTCGCGTTTTTCCAGCGGCACAGCACCGTGGCCGCAGGCGTCTAGCTCCTGCGATACACATCGGTGCCGAGGTACTTGAGCCCCGAGTCGGCCATCAGTGTAACAACCGTGGAGCCGGGCCCCAGTCGCTGAGCAAGCTGAATCGCGGCGATCACGTTGG
The DNA here is from genome assembly GCA_046733215.1 of Gemmatimonadota bacterium. GTDB lineage: Bacteria > Gemmatimonadota > Gemmatimonadetes > Gemmatimonadales > GWC2-71-9 > DASQPE01. The sequence goes on along the minus strand of JBKPOS010000041.1, from coordinate 13,999 downwards.
CCCCGGAGGAGGTGCCCGCGAACAGGCCTTCCTCCCGGGCCAGCTGCCTGGTCATGTCCTTCGCGTCCTCGGTTTTGATCGGCATGATCTCGTCGACCACGCTCGGGTCCCAGAGCGGAGGCGTGTAGCCGATCCCGATGCCTTCGATCTTATGGGGTCCTGGCGGACCGCCAAGCAGCACTGAGGACTCGGCGGGTTCGACGACGGCGACCCGGATGGCCGAACCGTGTCGCTTGAGCACCGTCGCCACGCCGCGAGAGGACGCGGCGGTCCCCACCGAGTGTACGAATGCGGTTACTCTCCCCCCAGTCTGGTTCCAGATCTCCTCGCCTAGAGGGTAGTACCCGGTGATGCTGTCCTGGTTGTTGAGCTGGTCCGTCCAATACGTGTGCGGCTCCCGGCTCAACTCACGGGCGGCTTCAATCATGTCCAGGATCAGCTTCTTGGTGGTCTTGCCTCCTTCGCTCGGGATCAACGTCAGCTCGGCGCCCAGCGCCGCCATCTGATCCAGCTTTTCCTGACTGAAGGCATCGGAGCTGACGATTCGAATCCGGTATCCCTTCGCGGCACAGGCCAATGCGAGCGATGCCCCCGTACTGCCGCCGGTGTACTCGACGACCGTGTCACCGGGCCGGAGTCGTCCATCTGCTTCGGCTCGTGAGATCACCGCCTGGGCCATGCGGTCCTTGACGCTGCCCGTGGGGTTCTCCCATTCGAGCTTCACCAGGATCTCGCCACACCCGGCCGGAACCACCTTGCGTAGTCGAACGATCGACGTGTTGCCGATGGCGCGGAGAATGTCCACGAGTTGCCTCCTCTCCTTGGCGGCGCCTTGCGGATCCCGCCGCAGTGTTACAAGCTAGGTGCTCGGGCGGCGGTCCACGCCCAACCTCGATGACCCTTCCCCAGCGTGGGTCGTGCCGAGGCAAAGGGGGGCAGACTCCCGGACTGCGTCGCGAGCGCCTTTGCGTCGCCGCGTGGCATCGCTGCTGGGGGCGTGCCCGTGGCCTGACCAAAGGACGACTCCGATGCCTGCCGAAAAGGATTTCAAGCGCCTCGTTCGCACCCGCATGGAGAAGACGGGCGAAGCTTACACGACCGCCCGCGCCCAACTCCTCCGCAAGCAACCCAGACAGTCCGCGCCCGCGTCAAGACCTGATTACGTCAAACTGGCCGGGATGAGCGATGCCACCATCGAGGCCCGGACCGGGCGTAACTGGGCTCACTGGGTCATGGAGCTCGATCGGGCGACCGCGCACCAGTGGCCCCACAGCCAGATAGCGAAGTACGTCCACGAGAGCTACGAAGTTCCGGACTGGTGGACCCAGGCCGTGACGGTGGGTTACGAGCGGATCAAGGGACTCCGCGCCATCGGCCAACGCCGCGGCGGCGCCTACGAGGCCAGCAAGAGCAAAGTGTTCCCGGTGCCGGTCACTCAGCTGTACCGCGCATTCGACGATGCTCGAAGCCGCCGGCGCTGGCTCCCGGGTGTGAAGTTTGCGATTCGCACCAGGGTACCCGGCAAATCCATGCGCGTCACCTGGCCCGACGCGACCTCGGTCGAGCTGTATTTCGTCGCCAAGGGGCCTTCGAAAAGCCAAGTCGCCGTCCAGCATGGGAAGCTCCCCGACAGGATGTCGGTCGATCGGATGAAGGTTTACTGGACGGAACAGCTGGCGGCGCTGGAAGCGATTCTGACGTCGAAGGCGTCGAAGCGCGAGTGAAGACCGGGATGGCGGTGCAGCGGGTGACAGTGTAAGCGTCTGTCGCACCAGAGCACCTGTCGATGCGTCAGCGGCGCCACAGTGGCACGCGTAGGTACCGCCAGATAGGTTCACCAGCCCGGCATCAACCAACTTTTGCATCCTCCGGGGTGGCCGGATCACGAGGGTGCGCTTGTTTCGGAGGTAGTGGCATGCGGTGCGTTGCTCGGCGGTCGAGGGTGTGGGCGATTCTGCTATTCCTGCTTCCCGCCGCCGGGCAGGCACAGGCGCCGGTGATCACGCCGGCAGGCGACCCGTCGATTCGGAATGACTCCGTTTACGCATTGGCCGTGGACCCGGCCAAGCACGCGGGGGAACCCTACGTCCTGCTGCTGGACGATGGGGTGGTTCGCTACGAAGCTGATGGACGCGGCACCCGAACTTATCGGCAGGTCACGCAGATCCTCACCCAGGATGCAGTCTCACGGTTTGCCGAGCATGCCTTCTCGTACGCGCCCGGTCACCAGCGGCTGACGGTCAACTGGATTCGGGTAGTGCGGCCCGACGGCACGCTGGTGAGCGACACCCCGCCGCATGTGCAGGACGCGGACGTGCCGGCCTCCATGGGCGATCCGGTGTATACCGACGAAAAAGTCCGTCGCTATTCACTGAGCGGGGTCGGTCCCGGGACGATCGTGGATTGGAGCTATACGCTCGAAGAGCTGAAGCCGCCGCTCGCCGGCGACTTCATTCTCCCCTGGAGTGTACACAACCCCCAGCTCACGCGCTGGTCGCGCTACATCGTGGATCTGCCGGCTACGGTGCATCCCCACGTGCTCGAGCGGAACCTCACCTTCAACTCCCGCACGGTGACCACCAACGGCCGGCGCATTACCACGTGGGAGACCCGCTCTGTAGCGCCGGTGGAGCCCGAGGAGTTTGCGTCCGACTCCAACGGCGTGTACATGACGATTACGATCACCGGGCCGATTACGTGGGATGCCATTGGACGCTGGTACGCGGGCCTCTCGGCCAATCGCACCGTTGTCCCCACTTCGGTTGAAGCCAGGCTCCCTGCCCTGCTGAAAGGCACTCGTACCGCGGATGACACCCTGGCGGCCGTCCAGCGCTGGGTCGCCCAGGATATCCGCTATGTCTCCATCGCCCTGGGGCTCGGGGGATATCAACCGCGCACGCCCGAAGAAGTGGTTTCCTCCGGTTACGGCGACTGCAAGGACAAGGCGACGCTGTTCATTGCGGTGGCGAATCGCCTCGGCTTTCATGCCTATCCGGTTCTGCTCAACAACGGCGGTAGCACCGACCGACAGCTGCCCGCGATCGGACAGTTCGACCACGCGATTGCCGCAGTCGACCGCGCCGCAGGGCGCCGCTACATCGACCTGACAGCCGCGCTCACGCCGTATGGTGAGCTGCCGCCCGGGGACGAGGGCCAGTTCGCTCTGCTGGTGCATCCTGACGGCACCTCGGAACAGGTCGTTTTGCCTCAGGCTCCGCCGAGCGCCAATCTGGAATCGACCCGCATGGTGGGAACTCTCGCCCCGGACGGATATCTCTCCGTCTCGGTGGAAGAGCGGATGCTGGGGGCCTGGCAATACATGTTCCGGCGGCTTCTGTCACAGCCGCTGGACACCACCCGTCGAGAAAATCTGGCTCGTGCCATCGGGTCGAAGCTGTATCCTGATGCGCAGGTCGACAGCCTCCAGCTGTTCGACGGTCGCGACCTGTCTACGGAGCCGCGCGTTGCCTTTCGGCTCACCCACGCGCTCGCGGCTCGTCCAGCCGGCAACGGTCACACGGTGATTCTCACTCTTCCTCTGCCGAGCATGCGGTATCTGGCCGACGCCGCAAGCCGGCTCGAGGCGCGTAAGGTTCGCTTGTTCCCGTTGGATGCGGAAAGAGTGCTGGGGCCGATGGTGGGCCGAACCGAGATCATTTTGACACTACCACCGGGCTGGCGGGCCGAGTTGCCTCGCACGGTAAGCGTCGACGGTAAATGGGGACGTTACGCGACCCGCTACACCCAGGACGCACAGACGCTTCATGTAATGCGGGAATTCGAGGGAGCCCGCGGGGTCTATCCGCCAGCTGCGGTGGGGGACTTGGTCTCGTGGCTCCGAGCCGTCGCGGTTGATGACGTTCCCTACATCGTGATCGAATCGGGCGCCTCACCTTGATGACGCCACAACCCAAGTAGAATTCCTGGTCACGAACGGGCCCGCCGGGATGTGGGCGGCGTGAGGTGACCAGTGCAACAGACGTCCAAGCTTCAGTTGGCCCTAGTCACCGGCACCACGTCCGGTATCGGCCTTGCCGTCGCCCGACAGCTCCTCGACAGGGGCTGGACTGTCGCCGGTATCGCCCGACGCGCTGCCGAGATATCCCATCCCCATTATCATCACATCGCTGCCGATCTGGCCGATCTGTCGGGCAGCGTGCATCCAGTCGAGGGGGCGATACAGCGGCTGTGGGGCGATCATCGGCCGTGGCAACGCGTCGGTCTGGTCAACAACGCGGCCAGCGCTGACCTCCTCACGTCGTTCGAGGCGATCGACCCTCTCGCACTGCTCCGGCTCTATGCGCTCAATATTGCTGCTCCGGTCTGGCTGATGGGACTGGTCGTTCGGCAATGTCCTCGTGAGGCAGTGCTCCGGATCGTGAACGTGTCTTCCGGCGCCGCGGTGGGTGCGTTCCCCGGACTCGCCGCCTACGGAAGCAGCAAGGCTGCGCTTCGAATGGCCGGCATGGTGGCCGCCGCAGAGTTGGCATCTGAAGAGCGACGGCAATCGGCTCCGAGCGATGTGGCCATCCTGAGCTTCGAACCCGGAATCGTAGACACGCCGATGCAACAGGTGGCGCGCGAGCAGCCACCTGAGAAATTTCCCTCGGTGCATCTGTTTCGTGACTTTGCGGCCCGCGGAGTGCTCGTCCCGCCCGAAGCGCCGGCCGCCGAGATCGTTGCCTTTCTCGAGGCTGATCGCCAGCCCGGTTTTGCCGAGCGCCGCTTAGGCGCGTGAGCTACCGGGAGCGCGTTGGAGGAGAAAATCAATGGCCGATGTCAATGACTGCATCCCCGGTCGGCGCGCCCGCGTGCTCCAGGCCGGTGTTGCCCGCGTGGCCGGGAAAACGGGCACCATCGTTGAGGTCACCCGCACTAGACGCCCTTCCACCGGTCCCCTAGTCGACCGTATTACGGTCGACGTGCCCGGCCACGGCGAGATCGTCTTGAGCCCGAAAGACATCGAGATTCTCGTGGACTGACCCTCGGCGGGGCCGTGCCCGAACCCGCCTCGGCCTGGCTGGCTATATCGCCTTCTGGTGGTGACCTGCTCCGACGAACGAGTCGCCACCTCCTTCGAATTCGAACAGCCGATCGAACCGACGTACGAGCTCACGCTCTCCCTCGATCGAGACCAAGCCCTCCCGCAGGGCGTCCTTGAGCCTGGCGTCGCCCATCAGCACATCGATCAGCGAGCGGAGTTTTGCCGTGACCGTGAGGGTGACCGGATGCCCAGGATCGGTCATGCACACATCCACGTCCCGCGCCTCGCGCTGCACCACGAGCCACCAGTAACGGCGAAGTCTCGGTGCGCCTTCCAACTCGAAGTGCACGACGGTTCGGCCCGATGGAAACTCCTCGGTCATTACGTGCCGACGGAGGGACCACATCATCACGCCGGGATCCAGCTCGTACGACCGGTAGTCGCGGTTCACCCATTTCCGAGCCCAGTGACCGAGCGAGTCCACGATCGGTCGAAGCTCCTCGCCGGCCGGAGTGAGGTGGTAAGTGACGCCACTCGGCTCGATCCGCCGATAGATCACGCCGTCGTCTTCCAGCGACCGGAGCCGCTGCGAGAGCACCGACGGGGAGATCAGCGGCAGGGCGTGGCGAATCTCGTTGAAGCGATGGTACCCCACCATGATCTCGCGAAGAATCAGCGGAACCCAGCGCTGGGCCACCACTTCGGAGGCCTGCGCGACGGGGCAGAACGAGCCGTAGCTCCGCGGAGGACATTCTGTCATCACGTCACTCGAGTCGAGGGCGGTACGAATCTCATACTTGTTGGTCCGTATGGCAATTCGTACCCTTCGCCGTCGCCGGAGCCGGCCGGCGGGTCCTGCGGGTGCGCAGCCCCGGCCAGCGACTCAAGGAGGAACGGGGATGACCACCGTACAGCAAGAAGTTGCAGCTCAGTCTGATGAGGCGTTGCGCGCCCGAGTACGCGCCACATGGACTACAGGAGATTTCGGCCGCATCGCGGTCGGCTTTGAAAGCGGTGCGGCGGACTTCATTACCCAGCTCGAGCTGAAGCAGGGCGAGCACGTGCTCGACGTCGCCTGCGGCACGGGAAACCTGACACTCCCTGCCGCACGAGCGGGAGCGCGGGTCACCGGAATCGACATTGCACCAGCTGTGATCGCTCAACTCAAGGACCGCGCCGCAACAGAGGGACTCGCCGTGGATGCGCGGGAGGGAGATGCTGAGGCCCTCCCGTTTGCCGACGCGAGCTTCGCCACCGTGGTGACCATGTTCGGCGCCATGTTCGCTGGCCATCCGCAACAGGCCGCGGACGAACTGCTGCGCGTGACCCGCCCGGGCGGGCGAATCGCCATGGCCAACTGGACTCCGGAAGGCTTCATCGGCAGCATGCTGAAGGTAATTGTTGGCTATGTGCCGCCTGCGCCCGGCGTGCCGTCCGTTCTGCTCTGGGGCAATCCCAAAGTTGTGGAGGAGCGTCTGGGGCCGGGACTGACCGACCTGCGTTTCGAGCGGCGCAAGATGGTGCTGACGTATCCCTTTGGGCCCGAGCAGACAGTGGAGCTTTTCCGCACGTGGTATGGGCCTACGGTTCGCGCCTTCGCGACGCTGGATGAAGCCCAGCAGCGCAGGCTGTTTGTCGACGTGGCGCGCCTTTGGACCGAGCACAACACCGCCGGCCCGAACGCCACGCGGGTCGAGTCCGAGTTCCTTGCGGTGGTCGGAATACGCGCCTGACACTCGCCACCCCCGATCGGAGATCGATATGCGCACACTTCCGCTCTCAGCCTGCCTCCTGCTGTTGGCTACGTCATTGTATGGGCAGGGCACGTCAAACCATCAGGGGTCCGCGCCGGTCTGGGGGCCCGCGCCTGCCGTGTTCCCGAGCGGGGCGAAGATGGCCGTAATCAGCGGAGATCCGGGCAAGGCAGCTCCGTTCACGATCGAGCTGTCGATGCCGGACGGATACCGGATTCCGCCCCACTTCCATCCCAGCGACGAGGCGGTAGAAGTGAAGAAGGGCACGTTCCTGGTGGGAATGGGCGACTCCCTGGATGTCGCGAAAACCCAGGCAATGAAGGTGGGTGACAAGGGACAGGTACCGGCCAAGGCCCACCATTACGCGGCCACCAAGGGTGCAACGATCGTATCGGTCACGGCGATGGGGCCCTTCGCGATGACGTACGTGAACCCGGCGGATGATCCTCAGAAGCCGGCAAAACCGTAGGATGAGGGTGTGTTCAAGCGAACAAGAACGAGTCGCCCGATAGCAACTCGATACCCATTACCTAGAGGTGAGCACATGAGTAAGCGTTCCGATGCCCTTGCCGAGCGCCTCGAACAGGGGGCCGAAGCCCTGGCGGCCCTGGCCCGCTCTCTGACTGACGCGGATTGGCAAGCCCGCATCCCCAAGGATGGACGCAAGGTGGGTGTCGTGGTGCATCACGTGGCGACCATGTATCCGCTGGAGATCCAGTTGGCGCAGGCGTTGGCCGCGGGCAAGCCGATCGAGGGCGTGAGCTGGGACGACGTCCATGCAATCAACGCGAAGCACGCCAAGGAGCACGACGCGGTCACCAAGGAGGCGGCGCTCGACTTGCTTCGACGCAATAGCACCGCGGCCGCAGCCGCCATCCGGGCCCTCAGCGATCAGGAGCTGGATCGCGCCGCCACGGTGTCACTCAATGCCGATGCTCCGCTCACGTGCCAGTTCTTCCTCGAGGACCACGCGGTGCGGCATAGCTACCACCACACCGACAAGATTCGACGGGCGCTGGAAAAGGCACCCAAACCCGCGCTCAGCGGGGTCTAAGCCACCCTCCGAGCTGCGGCCGGGCCTCGCTTGCGCCGCAGCTCATGCAGAGCATATGCCCAGATTGATCGCCCAGCCTGCCGTCATCCAGGCCGCCGGGAACAAGCCCAAGCGCATCGAGGAGTTCGTGGGAAAGGTGAACTCCGCCAGCACCCACGTGAGTGTGGCACGCATGGTTTCGCCCGGCGGCTGGCAGGAGCCCGGACAGTGTCCCGAGTTCGAGGAACTGACCGTGGTGCTCCGCGGGGAGCTACGGGTCGAATATCACGGCGGCGAGTTGACCGTACATGCCGGGCAGGCTGTCGTGACGGCTCCTGGCGAGTGGATTCGCTACAGCACTCCGGATCCCGGCGGAGCGGAATACATCGCCGTCTGCCTGCCGGCGTTTACCCCCGAGACGGTCCACCGCGACGCCTGACGAGCGGTCCTCGAGAAACCGTCAGCTACCCGCGACCTGCCCTGCTCCACACATTTTCCGCTCCATCAGTCGATGGACTCCGTGCGCCGCGAACTAACATAGAAGTGACGCTGCGCGGGCCGAGGTGCTACGTTGCCTGCGACCGATTGCTGCATCAGCCAACCCAGCAACAGGAGCGTGGGCAGCGATGTACCGGGTGCGCCAGGAAGACCTGCCCTTTCGCGGCAGCTCGCATGAATTCGTGGGCGCCGATCAAGGTGACGTGAATGTTTCGGTGTTTCTCCTCCGGGCGCTCCCGGGCAAGGGACCCGGCCCCCACCGACATCCATACGATGAGGTCCAGTTCGTGAGGGAAGGCCGCGGTGTGTGGACCGTAAATGGACAGGAGTTCGAGGCCGGCGCCGGCGATATCCTGGTGATCAAGGCCGGTGAGATTCACGGGTTCCGCTGCATCGGTGACGACCCTCTGATCCAGGTGGACGTGCACCTGAGCCCGCGGTTCATCCAGGAGAACCTGGGATAGCGACCGCGAGAAGCCGGGTCGCGCGTCGGTATTTTACGGGGTGCACCCTGGGAGAAGCCGGGATTGCGCGGCGGCATTACACCGCGCACCCCGCGGGAGGCTGGCCAAGCCCCGCCAACCCCAGCCTCCCGCAGGGTGCACTGTGTAATGCCGCCCTACGACCAGTCGCCGCCCGCGCCCAAGCCCGAGGCCGTAGATTATTCGCGATCGACCCCATCGGCGCTTGGTCAGGCCGCGCTTCGCAGGAGACCTGGATGAGTCCGCCGCCCAAGCCGTCTACCCTCCCCGACAATCGCTCCATCCCGCCGAGCACCGTGATTCCGGTGCTGACCTATCCCGATGTGCGCGAGGCGGTGGACTGGCTTTGCAGCAATTTCGGATTTACGGAACGACTTCAGATCGGCACGCATCGATCGCAGCTATCCGTGGGCGAAGGATCTGTGGTGGTGGCAGAGCAAGGTCCCGCCTCGCCAACCGGCGGTTCCCGTCCCGCGCGAGCCAGCGTTGATCGGGTGATGGTCCGGCTTCCCGACGTGGCAAGCCATCACGAACGGGCCCGGCAGGCGGGGGTTCAAATCATCAATCCACCGACCGATCATCCATACGGCGAGAGGCAATACACGGCGGCAGACTTCATCGGTCGCCATTGGACCTTCTCGCAAACCATTGCCGACGTTGATCCGGCCGACTGGGGCGGTATTCTGGTCGACTCAACCACGCGACCGAACGGCGCAGCGACGGATCTCTACAACAACGCATACAGCGACTTCGCGAGCACGACGGAAGCCGCCGTGCGCCAAGCGACCTACGGCGAAGACATCGGCCAATCCAGCTGGTTGACTGCTCAGGAGTGGCTCGAGTTCGCCGATCGACTGGCCGTGGGCGCCGGCAGCAAAGTGCTGGAAGTGGGCAGCGGATCAGGCGGCCCCGCGGTGTATTTGGCGATCCAGCGTGGCTGCCAGGTCACCGGCGTCGACATCAACGAGCACGGTGTGAAGAACGCCCGCGCGCTTGCCGATGCTCGTGGCGTGGGGACGCGTGCGACGTTCGAAGTGGTGGATGCCGGGCGGCCGTTGCCATTTCCGGCCGAGCGCTTCGACGCGATCGTATCGAACGACGCGATGTGCCACATCGACGACCGGCCTTCGGTATTGCGCGAATGGTACCGGGTGCTTCGCTCCGGGGGGCGAGTCCTGTACTCCGACGCGCTGATCGTGACCGGCCCCGTGTCCCACGAGGAACTCGCCACCCGCAGCTCGATCGGCTTCTATCTCTTCATACCGCCGGGCGAGAACGAGCGTCTCCTCCGCGAGGCGGGTTTCGATCTGGTCGAAGTGTACGACGCAACCGACAACGCCGCGCTGTTGGCCGGCCGGTGGCACGATGCTCGGGCCGTTCATCGGGAACAGCTGGTGGCTCGGGAAGGTGAGACGAACTTCGAGGGCCTCCAGCGATTTCTCGACTGCGTCCACCGGGTGTCGAGCGAGCGGCGGCTTTCCCGCTATGTCTACGTCGCAGAAAAACCCCAACGCTCTCGGCCGGCGTGACCTGACCCGCCCGATGGGCTGACCCCGGCAACCGAGACCTCCAAAGGTGCGCGTCACTCTTCTGGGCGGCACCGGCTTCATCGGCCATCACGTGGCCCGCTGGCTGGTCGAGGCCGATGTCGAGGTCACCGTCATCCACCGGGGGCAGACTCCGGCACGCCTCGCCAGCGTCCGGGCGTTGACCGCCGACCGCAGGGATCCTTCTTCACTCCACGCTGCGCTCGCGACGGCCGCCCCGAACGTGCTCATCGACATGACGGCGTACGATGCGGACGACATGGTCGGCCTCCTTAGGGCGTTACCCACGTCGCTCGAGCGGCTGGTCGTGATCAGCAGCGGAGACGTGTACTGGACCTACGCTGGCTTTCTCGGATTGACCTCGGCCGCCCCACCGACGGCCGCTCTCGCCGAATCCGCCCCGCTTCGACAGCAGCTCTACCCCTATCGCGCCCGGGCGAAGGATGCCGACGACCTACTTTACCGGTACGACAAGATCATGGTCGAGCGGGCGGCTCAGGACGGTGCCGGTGCGGCGGTCACAATCCTGCGACTTCCGATGGTGTACGGTCCGGGAGATCCACATCAGCGAGTGGCCACCCACCTGAAGCATTTCCGGGCCGCAGCCCCGACCTTCCGGCTCAACACCCACGAAGCAGCCTGGCGGTGCACTCGGGGATACGTCGAGGACGTCGCCTGGGCGATTCAGCTGGCGGCATTGGATGACCGCGCCGTCGGCGAGGTCTTCAATCTCGGCGAAGCCGACGCTTTGACCCAGCTCGAGTGGGTCCAGGCCATTGCTGGTGCCGCGGAGTGGCAGGGAACGGTCCTCGCGGAGCCGAACGAGCCGGCAACGCTTCCGGCCAACTGGCAGATGCCGCTGATCGCGGATTCCGGCCGGATTCGTCGGACTCTTGGCTTTCACGAGCGGGTCGGCCGTGAGCAAGGTCTCCGGCGGACTGTCGCTGATCAGCGGGAATCCTGACGTTGCTCTTGCAGACCAGCGGATTTTCCCGCACCTATACCGCCACGTTGTCGATCAGAAGCTCCGATCTCTGAAAGCAGGCAGTCAATCGATGAGCGTAGAGCTGGATCTCGCGGGTGGCCGGGGTATGCGCGCAAGCGCAGTTCTTGAAGAGCGCAATCGCGACCGCCGATTCTTTACCGGCATGGCGATCGCCGCGGCGCTCACGGTCTTCGTCGGCTTCGCGCCAACCTATTATCTGCGCGGGCTGTCGGAAGCCCGCCCGCTGTCTCCCCTGGTCCACCTCCATGGCATCGTGTCCACAGCGTGGATTCTGCTCTTCCTGAGTCAGACATCGCTGGTAGCGGCGAGACGTACCGACCTGCACCGGCGGCTTGGCATTGCCGGTGTTGTACTCGCCGTCAGCGTGCTCGTCATCGGTTTTGTCACCGCCGTGACTGCGGCCAGAAACGGCGTCACCCCGCCTGGCGGGCCTCCGCCGCTCGCGTTCCTTTCCGTCCCGCTCGGGACTCTTTTTGCCTTCGGGCTCTTGGCGGCCACCGGCCTCTACAATCGGCGCCGGAGCGAAACACACCGACGACTCATGTTACTGGCGACGATCGCGATTCTTACTCCGGCGATCGCCCGGTTGAGGTACCTCGGATTCGGCGGTCCGCCCGTCGCGATCGGAGGAACGTGTGCGTTCGTGCTGGTGTGCTTCTGCTACGATCGGCTCGCCCACGGTCGGATTCATCCGGCATTTCTGTGGGGTGGACTGCTGCTGATGCTCTCGTTGCCGGCGCGGTTCGCCCTCGGGCGGACGGACGCCTGGCTGGCATTCGCCAGCTGGCTCACCCGCTGATCGTACCCTTGTCCAGCCTGCGATCTCTGACTATTGTCAGAGAATGGAAGGCATCGCTCGGATCCGCAGCTTCAACCGCACCGTGACCCGCCAGATCGGGGCCCTGGACACCCACTTTCTGGGACGGGACCGCTCCCTCGGCGCGTCCCGCCTGCTCTTCGAGATCGGTCCACAGGGCAGCGAGGTCCGTCATCTTCGCAGCAGGCTCGAGCTCGACTCCGGATACCTAAGCCGGTTGCTGCGGAGCCTCGAGTCGGAGGGATTGATCCGCACCAACGCGGCCTCCCGGGACGGCCGGGTTCGTCGAGTGGTGCTGACGGCTGCAGGCCGGCGGGAGTTTACCGTGCTCAACCGGCTGTCGGACGCCGCGGCCGAGTCGATGCTGGAGCCGCTCAGCTCAAAGCAGCGCGCCGCGCTCATCACCGCGATGGAGTCGGTCGAGCGGCTCATGCTGGCAAGCGCCGTTCGGCTGACCGTGGAAGATCCGGCGAGCCCTCCGGCGCAATATTGCCTGGCGCGGTATTTCGAAGAGCTCGCGGCCAGGTTCGATAGCGGGTTCGATCCGAGCCGCAGCATCTCGGCCGCCGTCAGGGAGCTGACGCCGCCGTTAGGTTACTTCGTGCTCGCCACGCTCCATGGCGAGCCGATCGGATGTGGAGCCCTCAAGTGTCACGAGAACCACGGCGAGATCAAACGGATGTGGGTAGATGCCACTACCCGGGGCCTTGGGGTGGGTAAGCGAATTCTCGATAAGCTCGAAAGGCTCGCGCGGGAGAAGAAGCTGGCTCTGCTTCGGCTGGAAACGAATCGTTCGCTCACCGAGGCGCAGTCGCTTTACCGGAGCAGCGGATACAAAGAAGTGAAAGCATTCAACGCCGAGCCCTACGCGCATCACTGGTTCGAGAAGATGCTCCAGCCAGAGTCGCGGTGAACCGGTCCTAGGTGCTTATGGCAACGTATGCAATCCGGGGTGGCGTGGAGGGCAAACAGCGGCTCGATCTCCTGGCCCAGACGATGGCGGGTACCACGCATGCTTTGCTCGCCGAGGTCTCCCTCCACCAGGGCAGCAGCTGCATCGATCTCGGCTGTGGAGCCGGGCACGTGAGTCGCCATCTGGGCAAGCTGGTGGGGCCGACCGGTCGGGTGCTAGGTATCGATTTTGACGCGGTGAAGCTGGCTGCCGCCCGCGAAGAGTGCGAGCGCGGCGGACTCGCGAACGTGGAATTTCGGACGGCCGATGTGGCAAACTGGGACGAGCCGGAAACCTACGACCTCGTATTCGGCCGATTCGTCCTTTCGCACCTCTCCGATCGGCCGGCCGTGGTGCGCCGGATGTGTGCGGCGCTCCGGCCGGGCGGGCGCCTGGTGCTCGAGGACATCGACTACGGCGGTGCGTTTTGCTATCCGCCCAATGTCGCGTTCGGACTCCAGTGCACCCTCTACTGCTCCCTGATCTCGCGCCGCGGGGGCGACGCGCTGCTGGGACCGCAGCTGGTTGGCCTGTGCCGAGACGCTGGATTGGACGAGATTCAGATGCGAGTGGTGCAACCGGTCCACACCGGGCGGCATCCGGGAAAGGCAATGTCTCTATGCACGCTCGAGAACATTGCCGACGCGGCGATTGCGGAGGGCTTGGCAACGCGGGCAGAGCTGGGTGAAGCCATCCGCCAGCTGGCCGAATTTACCGATGACCCTCACTCGATCATCGCGTGTCCCCGAGTGTTCCAGGTCTGGGGACGTCGGCCGGCGAGGCCGGCGTCGCTCGCCTCACAATGATGAAAGCACTCGTCGGGAGAACTAGATGCCTCGCCTGAGCCAGGAAATCCCCGGTCCACCCACCTGCAGCTTCTGCGGCTCGACGGCCTCGGACCAGTACGTGGGCGGGTACGGCAATCA
>JBKPOS010000040.1:0-24144 GCA_046733215.1 Gemmatimonadota bacterium | reverse complement strand
GAGTGTGCCCGGCGAGGGGCTAACAGTCGGCGACGCGCTTTACTTCTTCTCGACCCCATTTCTTGTCGCGTGGGCCGTCCCGACATGGGCTCCCGACTTCTTTGCGGAGCACGCCGGACTCGCCGCCCTGGTGGTAGCCGTCCCGTATCTCCTGACTGGATATGCCACGCCGCGGCCGCCTTTCGCGCTCGTCGGCGTCACCGCCCTGGCAACAGCGGTGCTTCAACGCTGGGTGGGCCTCGAAGGCCCTGCGATCCTGTTTGGCCTCGCCGCGCTATGGGCGGGACTGGATCACGTCCTCCAACGCGATGACGGGCGGTGGTATTCGGTAGGCACGCTGGTCGTCGGGCTGGTTCAGCTGCTGGGTGACGTCGCCGGCCGGCGCAGGTTCGACGATACTGCTTTCGTGGGACCGTGGGCGCTGGTGCTCTGGCTTGGGCTGGCCGTGACGACCGTGCTCGCCGCCGGTCTCTGGCGCCGCGAGCCACGAAGCGCGGCCGCGGAGCTGGTGCCCCGGCTGCTGTGGCTGGCGGCGGGCTCAATCGCGCTGTTCGGGGTGACCGCCGAGATTACTCGCTTTTATCGACTCAGAGAGGGTCCGGTGGAGGCAGCTCATCTCGCCAGCGGGCTGGCCGTGAGTGCGTGGTGGCTCGTCTTCGCCGCGGCTCTCGTGGTGCTCGGCCTGCGGCGCTCGTTGCGCCCGGTGCGACTGGCCGGTCTTGCGGTAGCCGGGCTTGCGGTACTCAAGGTGCTGGTCTTCGATCTTTCATCGCTCGATGCGCTGTATCGCGTGGGCTCGGTATTTATTCTCGGTCTGGTATCCCTCCTTCTCGCTTACCTCTATCATCGTCAGGCGCGCAGTGCCGATACCGGGTGACGCCCGCTTGAATTGTGGGCGGGATGGCGCCATCATCTCCGCTTCCGCAACGCGAGTCAGCGTGTGATTGGTTCGGCCCTGCCTTCGTCGCCCGAAGCCTTTGCCAAGGCCACGTGGGACGACATTGCACCATACTATGACGAGTTGGCCGAGCGGAGCCTCGAGCCCGACAGCATGGAAGCGTGGCTCCGTGCGTGGTCCACACTCGAAGAGCTGCTGACGGAAGCGGCAGCCCGTGCCATGATCGCGTACACCATCGACACGGGCGATGCCGCGAAAGAAGCGGACCACCTGCGCTTCTCGAGCGACATTCTCCCCAAGGCCGAAGAGCGAAGCGTCGCACTGGCTCGACGTCTGGTCGAATCGGGATACGAGCGGCCCGACCTGGCTACCACGATTCAGCGCTTCCGCACCTCCATCGAGATCTTTCGGGAGGCCAACGTTCCGCTGTTCGCCGAAGTGGAGCAGCACTGCGCGACGTATCAGCGGATCACGGGTTCGATGACCGCGGAATGGGAAGGCGAGCAGCGCCCGTTACCGCAGCTGCTGCCGTTTCTCAAGAGTCCCGACCGCACGATACGGGAGCGAGCCTGGCGCGCCAGTACGGCGCCATATCTGGCGCAGCGGGACGCGATGTCCAAGTTGTTCGACCAGATGTACAGGTTGCGCCAGCAGGCGGCGCGCAACGCCGGTTTCGCGAATTTCCGGGACTACATTTTTCCCGCCAAGTTCCGCTTCGACTACACAGCGGCCGACTGCGAGCGCTTTCATGAGGCAGTGGAGCGTACCGTCGTTCCGGCTATAGGACGGCTGCTGGCGTATCGGCGCGAGCGGCTTGGCGTGGACACGCTGCGCCCCTGGGATCTTCAGGTCGATCCGTACCGCGACGAGCCGATCCGTGCGTTTCATACGGCCGACGAGCTGGTGACCCGCGCTCGCAGGGTTTTCGAGCGGGTGGATCCGGTGCTGGGCTCGGAGTTCCAGACGATGATCGACCATCGCCTGCTCGATCTCGATAGCCGGAAGGGGAAAGCGCCCGGCGGTTATTGCGAAACGCTGCACTTTCAGGGACGGCCGTTCATCTTCATGAACGCGGTCGGGCTGGTGGATGACGTGAACACGCTGCTGCATGAAGGAGGTCACGCGTTTCATGCATTTGCCTCGCACCAGCAGCCGTTCATCTGGCAGCGGCACCCGGGTTCGGAAGCGGCGGAGCTGGCCTCGATGTCCATGGAGTTGCTGGCGGCGCCGCACCTAATCACGCCCACCGGGTACTTCTCACGAGAGGAGGCGCGGTCGGCGGCGCTCGAGCACCTCGAGGACATCCTGATCGCGCTGGGTCACATTGCGTCGATCGACGCGTTTCAGCACTGGATCTATACCAGTGGTGAGGGAGGCGACCAAGACGCGCGCGACGGCGCCTGGCTCAGGATTCGCGCCCGATTCGAGCGGGAGCTCGACTGGGAGGGATTGGAGGAGCAGCGGGTCGCCCGGTGGTATCGTCAACTGCACATCTTTCTCTATCCGTTTTACTACATCGAATACGGCATCGCTCAACTGGGTGCACTCCAGGTCTGGCGCAACAGCCTGGCGGACCCCGGCGGGGCCGTCATTCACTATCGCCGAGCGTTGGCTCTCGGTGCCACCCGGCCGCTGCCCGACATTTATCGCGCCGCCGGTGCCGAGCTCTCGTTCGAGACCGGGCTTATGAGCGAGCTGGTTGCCCTGGTGGAGTCGCGGATTCAGACCCTTCGCGCAGAGCTGCCTGCTTTAGGCCAGCGGTCCGCTTGAGGTTGCTTCCCGGCCGCCGGGCGGCAAGATTCCCCCGTCCTCAGGGGAGCTAGCGGATGGCGAAGGAAGAAGGCATCGAGATGGAAGGTGTTGTGACCGAGGTGCTGCCCGACCGCAATTATCGGGTCCTGCTGGAGAATGGTCACGAGGTTCTCGCCTATGCGGCCGGAAAGATGAGCAAGTTCAAAATCCGCGTACTCGAGGGCGACCGGGTGAGTGTCGTGCTCTCGCCCTATGACCTCACCCGCGGGCGGGTCATTTATCGGCACAAGTAGACGCCAAACGGTGCGCTGAAAAATAACGGGCCGCTCAATCGAGCGGCCCGCCGTGTTGTTGAACGCGGTTACTTAGCCTTGGTGACGTTCTCGGCGGCAGGCCCTTTCGCACCCTGCACGATGTCGAACTCGACTTTCTCTCCCTCCGCGAGGCTGCGGAATCCGTCCATTTTGATCGCGGTGTGATGGACGAAACAGTCCTTGTCCCCGTTCTCCGGAGTAATGAATCCGAAGCCCTTCGCGTCGTTGAACCACTTGACCGTGCCGGTAATGCGAGCCATTGCGACCACTCCGTGTTGGTTGACTGCCTCGGCGGTTCGGAGAGGTCCGTGGCGCCGAGCTTTTGTGAGAGCAGGCTTGTCCTGCGTCACAAAAAGACGAAAAGACCCGAGGGCGATCAGCCCGGGTCTTCAAAGCATTGTGGTTTAGTCGTTCGCTGAGAACAAAGAAGACCAAGCCGGAAATTCGCGCTGTTAAATATGTAACCGGGTCGCCCTTCGTCAAGGGCGTCATATTTTAAGCCAGCGCGCAGCGACTCGAGCCAGGTCGCCTCCCGACCGACGCGGAGTGCCCGCCGCGCGATTCACCGCCTGAAGAAACTCCGCCGCTGAGGGATAACGGGCCTCCACCTCGGCCCGCATTGCCCGTTCCAGCACCGCCCACAGCTCCTCGGGCACGTCCTCGCGGATCCCCTCCGTAACCGGGAACTGATTCGTAGTCTGTCGCGCCAGCACTTGCTCCACCGTGATCCCGGGGAAGGGAACGGTGCCGAGCAGCGCGTACGAAGCGACTGCGGCCAGGCTGTAGAGATCGGAACGCTGGTCGACTCTCTCCCCGAGCAGCTGCTCCGGGCTCGCGAACTGGGGTGTGCCGCTCTGGCTGGTGGCCCCGCCGAAGCGTCCCGCTCCGCGGAGTGCCAGCGCCAGCCCAAAGTCCGTGATGCGGAGACTACCGTCGGGCTCGAGCAGCATGTTCTCCGGCTTGATGTCGCGGTGCACCAGGCCGGAGCCGTGCGCGTGCGCCAGCGCCGACAACGCTTCCCGCAACAGGCGGAGCACGCGATCCAACGACATCGGGCCCTCACGCTCCACCAGCTGAGCCAGGCTTGGACCCTGGATCAGCTCCATCGTGTACCAGATGAGCCCGGAGCGCCCCGCAATGTCGTAGATGTTCACGATGTGGGGGTGGTTAAGCCGGGCAGCGAGCTGGGCTTCGCGACGGAACCGCTCGACTACTGCAGGCTCCTGCGTGAGCAGCGGGTGCAGTACTTTGAGCGCGACCTCGCGCTCGAGGTGGAGATCGCGTACGCGGTACACCCGCCCGAAACCGCCCTGGCCGAGCATCGCCAGCAACTCGTAATCATCGCCCAACGCGCGACGCAGACGTTTTTCCCAGCGCGCCTTGTCCTCGTTGTCCAGCAAGGCGGGTACGCCGGTGGCCGGCGTTGAGGACGGGACTTCGAACGTGCCGGCCTCCGATGCAAAGTCTTCCAGCATCTCCGCGGCGGTTTGATAGCGGTCGTCCGGTACCGGCTGGAGAGCGCGGGTAATGACGCGTTCGAGCGCCCGCGGGCAGTTCGGCCGCAGCTCGGTGGGTCGACGAATCTCCCGAGTATCCAGCGGCGGCTCTTGGCCGGTGATCGCGTAGTACAGCACACTGCCGGCCGTATAAACGTCGCTGATCGGATCGCCGGGTGCGCCGCCGCGCACCTCAGGCGCCATGAATACCTGCTGGGTCGGAACGACGCCTGGGGGAATAGCGGGCAACGTCCAACTGCTGAACCGGACGTCCGTGATGGTGACGCGTCCTGCAGGGCTCACGATCAGCGAAGCAGGCACCACGCGGCGGATGATGATGCCACGCGCGTGGGCATGCTCCAGCGCGCTGAGGAGGTCGCGGGCGAGCGTATGGACGCCGGGGATCGAACGCGGCCCTCGCTGCATCGCTTCGTGCAGGCCCTCGCCTTCGATCCAGTTGCCGACCCGGTAGGCGAGCGTGCCTGAAATACCGACATCGTACACGTGCCGGATGGCAGGGTGATCCAGCTGGCCTAGGGCCTCGGCTTCACGGAGGAACCAAGTCCGGGTCGGCTCATCGGAGTAGAAATTGAGCCGCAAGCTGACTCGCCGTTTCAGGATCTGATCTACCCCGAGAAACAACACCCGTTCCCGATTAGCAACGATGAGTCGCTCCAGTCGGAACCGCGATCCGAGCAGCGATTCGGCCGCCTGAAAGGCGGCGACCTGATCGGGCCCGCTCATCGGGCCAACCCCCGGCGCCGCTCGATCCGACCGCGGCCTCCGCACACGGCGGCACTGCACCAGCGGCGGCTCTGGGTCGCTGAGCCATCTAGGAAAAAGAGCGAACACGGCTGAGCGGCGCATTGGCGGACCGTCTTCACCCGATCGGCGAGCGTCGTCGCCGCCGAACGGGCGACAGCGTCGAGCGCTGCGGCTGGCCTGCGGGGCGCAAAGCGGAGCTGCCAGACGCCGGCGGTTCGCACCAGCTGCTCCCGCCCGTCGTCCTCGGCGAGACGGCGGTTGATCGCCGCCACCGCTGAAGCCGGCGCCTGCCGTCCCGCGCTCAGCGCCACCGCCATTCGGGTAAGCTCCCGGCGGAAGGCGAGAATCTCCTCGAAGTGGACGGATTCGACGTCGGATTGCAGCTTTTCAGACTTAGCCCAGCGATGATAGGCAGCGGGGTCGCGCAGAAGATCGGGTGGATTGGGGGTGCGACCGCGGGCCGTGTTGACGAAGTCCAGCCAGCAGGCGTCGCCAAGAAGTGTAAACTCCTGATCCGGCATGTGGTCGCGGCTACTCGGTCCCGACCTCGAGATCGGACACCTCCACCGAGTTTCGGCCCCCGCGCTTCGCGCGATAGAGGGCCGTGTCGGCCGCGGCGAGGACGCCGCTTACAGTAGTGCCGTGGCGGGGTGACTCTGCAATGCCGATGCTCAGGGTGCAGTGCCCGAACTCAGGATGGGTTCGGGCCAGCGCGTCCACGCTGGCCTGCACCCGGGACACGAACACCTGTGCCTCTGTGGGCTTGGTCATGGGCAGGATGACAAGGAACTCGTCGCCTCCCAGGCGACCCACCACGTCGAGCGCTCGCGCCTGCTGGCGGAGTATGTTGGACACGAGCACCAGCAGCCGGTCACCCGCCGCATGCCCCATTGTGTCGTTGACCACCTTGAACCGGTCCAGATCCAAGAGCAGGACGCTGGTGTGCAGCTGGTGTCGCAGGCTTCGCGAGATCTCCGCGGCGAGCCGCTCTTCCAGGGCACGACGATTGTAGAGGCCGGTCAGCTCATCCGTCGTCGCGGCGCTGTGCAGCTGCTCCACCAGCTCCGAGTTCTTGAGCGCTATTGCGGCGGCAAATGAGAGGGTCCCGGCCAGCTCCAGCTCCGCACGCCCGTACGGCTTGTTGCTGATGCGGGATCCCAGCACCAGCACGGCCATCCGTTCGGCACCGGCGTCGAGCGGAACCACCAGCTCGGCTCCCTGTCCCACCAACGCCGCGACTGCAACATCGTCCGCGCCGACCGAGGCGCTGCCCGCCGGGAGCGCCGTATCGAGTGCGGCGCGATCAATGATGGCGGGTTGAGGCCGGTCGCCCAGGGATCGAGAGACTTTGGGGGAGTAGGCTCCACCGTCGGGGCGGTACAGACACGCCCACCAGGCGAAGAACACCTCGGCCATGAAATCCAGAATGAGCTGCTCGGTCTCCTCGATCGAGTGCACCGAGGACAGGAGCCTGGCGACCTGGCGCAGCGCTCGGAGCTGAAAGACCGCGTCGTCCAGTGCGGCCTGGCGCTCGAGGAGGATGCCGCGCAACTCGAAGACCACGCTGAGCCCGAGCGCGAGCGGCATGGCCACCGCCCGCATGTCCCTGGCGACGGCCGGGTCGGCGAAAACGACGGCTTCCGTCTCACCGCTCTTGAGGCGGGCCACCTCAACGGCATCCTGAAACCCCTCGCTCGGACCGACCCTGGGCATTTCGCCTTCGGGGGCTTCGAGGGTGAACCAGATACCCTCGTTATGGAATCGCTGAACCAGGGCGACCCGACAACGCTCCAGCAGCTCGCCGTCCGTACGTGAAAGACGGCAGGCAGCTGCGAAAGCGCTTGGTAGGGTGGCGAGCGCGGACGGGGTCGGCGTTAAACCCATTGGGCCCTAAGATAGTTAGCGCCCCAGCCAGAGGCGAGTCGGCTCACCGGCGGACAATACGGCCGAGAGGCGGCGGCGTAACGGTACGATGAAGCGAGTCGGTGAGATAGGTCTTGAGCAGATCCACCGCCCGCGGCGCTGCGTTCCGGCTGCTACAGACGTCTTGCGCCTCCGGGACCTGGTAACCGTCCCCGCCGTTGCACGCGAGGTAGGCGGGCAAGGCCACTCGGACGCTGTCTGAGGGCTCGAGCGCGCGCCCGTTGGGCCGATTCAGGCTTCCTACAATCCGCCCCCCCGATGGCTTGGTCGAATCGTACGTGAAGGACACGCCCGACACCTGGAGAAATCCTCCCTTGCCCAGGACGGTGTCCGAAACGCTCCGCTCGAGCAGCTCGCTCACCCGTTTGCCCGTCAGCGGCACCACGAGGATGCGGGTTTCGTCAGCGAAGAGAAACAAGGATTCCACCTGGTAATTGGTCACCGGCCCGGCCAGGACTATGTCATCGAGGCGGATCGCGCCCGCATTGAGCAGCGCCAGGTCGGCCCGGCTGCCCGCTCGGATCGCATCAGTGATCAAGTCTCCGAGCCCGGTCTCGGCCCGTCGCTGAATAACGTCGCGGGCGTCGAGCGGGGCGGTCAGCGTGCCGACAATTTGCTCCGGTCCCAATCTGCGTTTCAGCGTGTCATCCCAGGCTGCGACGACGCGGGCTACAGCGGTATCAGGCGTGATGGTGGGCTGCACCGGCAGCAAAGCCACCGCCTCTTTCCAGTGTTCCCGGGTGCCCCAAATGGTGGCGAACTGAGCGGTTCGTGAGTTGGCGTCGGCCTTGAGGATGTATCGGTTGGCAATGGCGATGCTCATGTGCTCGTGTTCGTGGCCGCCCAGAATCAGGTCCAACCGGCCCTCACGATTGAGCAGGGCACGGTCTGCTTCCACGGTCTGGTGAGTGAGCGCGACGACAAAATCCGAGCCCATCGATCGGAGACTGTCCACCACGAGACGCGCAGCGCTGTCCGGATCGCTGCAGCGTACGTACTTGGGATAGGGGCCCTGAAGCGTGAGTCCGAAGATGCCGACCTTCTGGCCGGCGAGCCGCAACGTGTCCCAGGGAAGCACGCCCGCGAACGGATGGCCGTCGGCCTCCGTGCAGTTGGCCGAGAGCCACTTAAAGCTTGAGGCGCGAATGCGAGCCAGGAGCGTGTCACGTGAAATCTCGAACTCATGGTTGCCGAATGTCACGTAATCCAGCTTGGCCGCGTTCAAAGCCTCGACCATTTGCGCCCCACTGTAATACTTGCTCAGCAGGCTGGGCGACAGAAAATCACCCGCCAGCACGAACAGCGTGGGGCCCTCCGCCTGAATTCGATGGCGCATCGTCGATACCCGTGCTAAACCACCAGAGCCGTCGTTCAGGGTATCGGCGACGTACACGTCGTTGATCGAGAGGAACCGCATCGGATTGGTCGGCGCTGGCGCCGGAGGCAGCCCCAGGCAGGCCAGGAGAGTGCCGAGCCCGCCTGCGAGCAGCGCTTTGCGCCAGGACCACCGCCTCACAGCTCCTCCTCGGTTTCGCGTAGGTGACGCACCAGGTCGGTGCCGAGT
The DNA here is from genome assembly GCA_046733215.1 of Gemmatimonadota bacterium. Lineage (GTDB taxonomy): Bacteria > Gemmatimonadota > Gemmatimonadetes > Gemmatimonadales > GWC2-71-9 > DASQPE01. Next base: position 15,432 of record JBKPOS010000040.1, on the reverse strand, counting down.
GCGCGAATCTCGTCCAGCATGGCCCGCTGTGGCCAGTCTGCCCGGGCCGATAACACTTCGATCATCGAGCGATACCACCAGATGGTCTCATCCGAAGTCGCCTGCGACACCGGCCGCAGATACTCGGCTCCCAGCCGGCGCAGCGCAGCGATGGTCGAGCCGCACCGATGGATCTCGTCCGCGGCGATAATGTCGAGGGCCCGCGGTTCCGCCACCGCCAGGTGGGTCAGCAGATCGTGCTTGCGGGCACGCCAAGGGCGCTCCTCCCCCCGCGCTCCGTATTTCGGCTCGCAGGCATCGCGCGCGATCGCGAGCACGACAGGCCCGAACTTGTCCGAGACCTTTTCTTCCAGCAAATCGCGTCGATCCGGGCCCGCGTCCTCCAGCACGTGGTGAAGGATGCCGGCCACCAGCGTAGGCTGGTCGCAGTCGTAACGTGCGAGGATCACCGCCACGTTGGCGGGATGCCCCAGACTCCCGGGCGATGCGGAGCCGGGGCCTCGATGATGCTTTGCGGCAAAGGCGAAAGCGTGATTGATCCGGTCGGAGTAGGCGTGCATAGGAGGCGGGCCGGCGGAGCGGGAAAAAGACGGGGCAAAGTACGCGGCTCGGGCGCGCGCACTTTGAGGGAACAGCCGCTCGGCTACTCTCCTGCCGGCCCGCCTGCCCGCCGGCCCGCCTATGGAATGCCGAGAAGCTTATGCGTCTGCAGGCTCAGCCGCCAGCGCGGATGAGCGAGGCAGTACTGGAGCGCAGCCCTGGTATTCGCGTCTCGCTCAGGTCCGTCCATGGGCTGAAGAAAGAAATGCCGAAAGGCGAGGTGCTCGAAAAGCGGAGGCTCAGCCCCAACTTGCGGATAGATGAGCTTGAGCTCGTCGCCCGATCTGAGCTGGATCTCGGTTCCGGCCTTCGGGCTCATACAAATCCAGTCGAGGTCTCGAGGGGCCGACTGGGTGCCGTTGGTCTCCACCGCGATCTCGAACCCCTCGACGTGCAGTGCCTGAATGAGCGCGTCGTCGATCTGAAGCAGAGGCTCACCCCCGGTGCAGACGACGAAGCGTCGGCCCCCGCTCGACGAAGGCCAGGACGCGGCCACCGCAGCGGCCAGCTCGGCGGCCGTGATAAAGCGGCCGCCGCCGGGTCCGTCGGTGCCTACGAAGTCTGTATCGCAAAAATTGCAGACCGCGGTCTCACGATCGGCCTCGCGGCCGCTCCACAGATTGCACCCCGCGAAACGGCAGAACACCGCCGGCCGACCGGTCTGCGCACCTTCGCCCTGAAGGGTGTAGAAGATCTCTTTGACGGTGTAAGCCATGGTAAGAACTGCGTGAACGGTGAACGGTGAACAGTGAACGGTGAACGGGGAGCCTCCTTGCCACCCCGATCTCCCGTTCACGGTTTACCGTTCACCGTTCACGCTTTTCTCCTCCTGATATCTCGCCGGATCTTCCAATCCATTTTCCCGAAATCCCTTGAGTCGAAGCTGACAAGCATCGCAACGACCACAGGCTTTTCCGGCGGCGGATGGGTCGTAGCAGCTTAGCGTCAGCCCGTAATCCACACCCAGGGCGACGCCACGTTCGATGATCTCCCGTTTTGACAGGAGAATAAGCGGAGTGTGGATGGCGAACCGTTGGCCCAGCTCGGTGCCGGCTCTGGTACCGAGGTTTGCCAGCTGCTGGAACGCTGCGATGTACTCCGGGCGGCAATCGGGATAGCCGCTGTAGTCGAGCGCGTTCACTCCGATCACGATATCGGAAATGCCCAGGGTTTCCGCCCAGGCAAGACCGAACGAAAGAAAGATCGTGTTACGGGCGGGGACATAGGTAATCGGGACGCCCGTTCCGATCGACTCTGCCGAGCGATCCTTGGGGACCTCGAGATCTGCGGTGAGAGCGGACCCGCCGAATGCACGGAGGTCGATCTCGACAGTGGCGTGACGGCTCACTCCGAGCTGCGTCGCCACCCGTCGCGCAGCCTCGAGCTCGAGCGCGTGGCGCTGCCCATACCGGAAGCTCAGGGCGTAAAGGTCGAAACCCCGCGCCTTCATCATCGCAGCGGCCGTGGCCGAGTCGAGGCCGCCGCTCAGCAGAACGACGGCGCGCGGTTTGGTCATGCCGGAAGATAGGCGGACCGCCGATCGATCCGCCCCTCGTCACGGTTATGCCACGGCTGCCGTATCGTCCGTGAACAGGTCCAGCGCGCGACCGGCATAGCTTCGCGGGATCGGGACGCCCAACGCCCGAAGAATGGTAGGTGGGAGATCGAGGAGTGACGCTTCGGTCGTCGCTCGACCAGGAATCACGCGCGTTCCGGCGGCGACCATCGGGATCGTGTCATTCACCGGATGTGGCATGTCGTGGTCGGTCGGGGCTACGCCACCGCCCCCGTGATCCGCCGTCACGAGCAGCAGCGCGTCGTCCTGCGCGAGCACTGTGAGCATCAGTTCGCCAACTGCTCCGTCGATCTCCCGCGCTGCCTCAAGATACGCACGGCTCATCCAGCCATCGCGATGCCCCGCTCGGTCGCAGTCGTTGAGATAGATGATCGTGAGGCTGGCGCCAAGCCGGACCTCTTCCCGCTGGCCCACTCGCGCCAGCTCTCTCGGCGAGAGCGGCGCTGTGACCAGACTCCCCACGCCTGCCAGTCCAAGCAGCGTGCGGCCCAGCATGCGGTGCGGTGCCGGGAGCGGGCCGGTAACGATCCTGGTCAGGTGGCCATAACGCTTGAGGACGACTGGTAGCGGGCGCACACCCACGAGTGTGGCGAGGGAAGGCAGATGGGCCTCGGTGAGCCCATGGCGATCAGGGGGAAGTCCGGTCGCCAGGGAGGCCAGCGCGGCAACTGTCGCGCTCGGTCTGACAGTTCGTCCCTCGCAGGACCACCCTGAGGCAGCGAGCGCCGCCAGCGACGGCATGGCGGCAGGGGACACCGCCTCGGGGCGGAGTCCATCGATGATGAGCAGGACCACGCGACGGATTGGAGGCATCGGATGAAATCCTCCGGCGCACACCGGGTGAGTGAGGCTTCCAGCAGGGACGGTGCGATTCTCTTCGCACAAGGTCCCCGGCACGTGTCAAGAACGGGTGAAGGGCGCGCTACAACCCGGCAAAGCGGCCCAGCTGGAAGCGGAGCGCGGATTCAAGAGTGGGGTGGCGGAATTCGTATCCGGTGGCGTCGAGCTTCTCGGGCAGTACCCGGGCACTGGAGAGAACCGTTTCATCCGCCATCTCGCCATACAAGAGGCGCAGGACGAGTGCCGGAACGGGGAGCAGTGACGGCCTGCCGAGGACGTGCCCGAGCGTGTGAGCGAACTCGCCGTTGGTAACCGGCTGGGGGCCGACGACATTGATCGGTCCATCGAGCATCTCGCTGAAAAGCGCGTGGTGGATGGCGCCGATTACGTCGTCGATCGAAATCCAGCTCATCCATTGATGCCCGCTGCCCACCGGTCCACCGATCCCGGATCGGAAGAAGGGCAGCATCTTCTTGAGTGCACCGCCGGCGGGACTCAGTACTACGCCGAACCGCGGAAGTGCGACTCGAATTCCCGCGTTCTGCGCTGGCTCGGTCGCGGCTTCCCACTCTCGACACACGTCTGCCAGAAACATCCCGCTTGGCGCGGTTGGGCTGGATTCCCGCAGCTCTTCGCCGCCGCGGGACCCGTAGATGCCTATCGCGCTCGCGGACACGAACACCCGCGGCCGGGGATCGAGGCTGGCTACGGCGGCGGCAATCAGTCGCGTGCCTCGGCGACGGCTCTCGCGTATCCTGTCCCGCCGAGCTCGAGTCCAGCGCCCACCGGCCACGTTCTCACCAGCGAGATGCACAACGGCGTCGCAGCCGGCGAGCGCACTCGGATCGAGCCTCCCTTTTGAGGGATCCCAGCTTGCTTCATCTGCCTGTGGGACTCCTCGTACCAGTCGAAGGACCCGGTGCCCGCCGGTGGACAGGAAGGCCATTAGTGCCCGCCCGATCAGACCGCCGGCCCCGGTGATTGCAACTCGCATGCGGGGAGCCGAAGCAAATCGGGCATGCGCCGCGAGATCCAGCGGCAGGAGAGCGTGCCGATAGGCGAGAAAACGGTCGATGCGGCGCCGAACCAGTGGCAACCCCGCCGCGGTACCAACCGCACCGAATGGAAAGGTGAGCTCGATCCGGTCGGTGAGGGTCGATGAGTGCGGTCCGTCGGGCGTAAAGCGATGGGTGTGGACCCAATGCGCGAACGGACCCTCGGTTTGCTCATCGACGAACTGACGGTCGGGGACGTTATCGCGGTGAATCGCCGTCCACCGAATTGCCAGGGGGGGTATCGCAACTCGGAGAACCGTGCGGCTTCCGTTCTCTATGCCCCCCGCGCGTTCGAGAATCTCGATCTGCTCCCATGGTGGCGTGAGCCGCTCCAGTGCTCCCGGACGGGAATGCCAGGCGTATACGGTCTCTGCCGCGAAGGGAATGCGGGTGCTGCGTTCAATGACGGCGAAAGGCGTCCGCGATGATTCCCCCGGCACTCGCTCCCGCTCGCCTTCGAATCAGCTGACGGTGAACTTCTGAATCATGCCGTGGGCGGCGTGGGACCGACCGTCCTTGTCCGGCACGAAGCAGATGAGCACGTAGTCGCCCTTTTCCAGCGTCACCGAAAAGGAGGCGGTCGTATTTCGGTCCATGGGGGCGATACCACCCAGGAAGTGCGTGAGCGGAGTGGGGGTCTTCAACCCGCCTGCTTCCCATTTGACCACGTCCTCAGCGGTTTTGCCGGGTGCGAGCTTCGCGACGGCGACCTCATGGGTCTGTGGACCTTGGTTCTCTACCGATATGTGGTGGGCTCCAGCTGTGAGTGAGCCGGAAATCGCGAACGCATAATCGGACAACTTGATAGAAACGTCTCCCGCGGGATTGACCTGTCCTCCCGAGCTGGGCGTGACCTCAAACCCGGTGATCATGCCCTTCGCAAAATGCGGAATCCCACCCGGGGTCGGAATGAAACACACCACCGCGTATTGGCCCGGCGCGAGGGCCAGCGTCGCGTCGCTGGTGCCGGACGGATCCGAAGGATTCGGCCCACCAACGGCATGGGCCCATGCTGGGGGCGGACCCGGCTGCTTCAACGCCTCCCGCATGTCGTTGACGGTTTTGCCCTGGTCCAATCGGATCACCACCGCGTGGTGCAACTCCTTCGCTTTACTCACCAGCTTGAAGGTGATGATCCCGGCCGGGATCTGGGCCGGCAGCTGGAAGGCGTAGTCGGTGGCCGTGATGGTGACGGCGGTTGGTTCGGCGCCCTTCGCCTGGGTCGAGTCCGCCTTTGCCGTGCCACCTTCCTTTTTAGAACAGGCTCCTGACAGGCCTATCGCCAGCACTGCCGTAGTCCTGAAGATCGACCGGCGCATAACCGATGACTCCTTTGGTTGCGAGATGAGGGGAGGGGACAGCAAATCGATGATGGCTTAGCGCGCCACCGCGCGCCGGACCAGCAGCAGCTCGGAGATGTTCTCCATCGTGAGCAGGCCAACCAGGGCCCCGGCTCCGTCGACGACGGGCAACGCCGGGAGCCCACTCGCCCGGAGCCGCTCCAGGGCTTCCTGAAAGGGAACGTTGGGCGAAAGTGTGGGAGCTGGCGTCGTCATTGCTTGGGCGACGGTGGCGTCGGGTCCATGCTCTCGCAGTCCGCGGATCAGGTTCTCGCGGGTGAGCAGGCCCTCGATCCGACCCAGGTTGTCAACCACGGGGAATTCCCGCTGCTCGCCTGCGAGCAGCAAATCGACTGCCTGGGCGAGCGTCGCGTACACGGGGATGGTCCGAAACTGCGTGACCATCATCTGGGAAACCTGCACTCCGCGCGCGGCGGCTCGGGTCTCTACCGCAGACGCCTCCGTTCCCGCTCCCACGAATACGAAGAACGCAATGAGCACCAGGATCGGCGACCCGGTCAAGCCATAGAGTCCCATACCGACAGCAAGTACTTGTCCGACGGTCGCAGCCGCACGCGTCGCACGCACCAGCCCGACCCGGGTAGCGAGTAGCGCGCGAAGCACCCGTCCCCCATCCATGGGAAACGCCGGAATGAGATTGAAGCCAAGGAGGAAGATGTTGACGGCCATGATTCTGGCGGCGAATGGTCCGGCCTCTACCTCAGGGGGGAGCAGCGGCACGCGCGTGCCGGTTATAAGCAGAACGAAGTAGAGGACCAGCGCGATAGCCAGCGTGACCAACGGTCCCGCGATCGCGATCAGCAGCTCCTGCTTCGGATTTTCCGGAATGCGCTCGAGTCGGGCTACCCCGCCGATCGGCAAAAGAATGACGTCCGGCGTGCGGACCCCGAACCGCCGGGCCATGAAAATGTGTCCGAATTCGTGCAGCGTGACGCAGGCAAACAGCGCCAGAATGAAGAGCGTCGTGTCGATCGCAGCAGCAGGTCCAGCCGTGGTGTATGCTTCGAAGGCGAACCATCCCAGAAGCAGCAGGAAAGTCACGTGGACCTTGATGTCGGTCCCCGCTACGCTTCCGATCCGATACGACCACCTCATCGGTCAGCTCCCGAAAACGATCGATGCCGCACCGGGCAAGATACACCCGGAGCGGCATCGCAGAGGATGCTGAGGCGGTGGATTAGACCAGGACGCGAAGTCCGAACGCAGCTGCCGGCAATGCGGTAGCCGGTGGCGCCGATTCGCGCGTAGAGGCGACAGCCTCGCGCACCGGCACTGGTTCTGGAACGGGAAGCAAGCGCGGCCTCGCGGGGAGGCGTCGATCCGCCAGTTCCGCGAGGGCTGCGCGGAACACGGTATCGCCCTCTTTGACCGGAAGATCGAAGGCGCGGACGTACGCCATGAGTGCCTCGTCCGCAGGGACAGCCTCGACCAGCAACTCGGCAACTTCAACTGCCATCCGAGTGTGTGTGGAGGTCACGGCGGCTTCCGCCAGACAGGCCGCCATCCGAGCCTGCAGAGTGGTCTCTTCGATCCATTGGGCTCGGCGCCGGACTGCGTCGACGATGCGATCCGGGCGCAGCCGTTGCCAGGAATCGGCGCCCTCCGACTGCGCGTCTCCCGGCGGTAAGGTATTGGCGAGAGACAAGAGTGCCCGGGCGCGAACGGTCTCCTGCATCGCGACCGGAACCGCCACTTGTCGGAAGTAACGCTGCAACGCCTCCTCCATCGGCAAGCGATCGCAGAGGCGACGGACAAACATGACTGCCTGGGTCTGATGGGTATCGGTCAGCGCTTCCCAGGCTCGAGCGTAGGCTACGTGCAGCCGGAGCCGGAGCACGGGTGGAAGGCGACGCACTGAACTGAGCGTGAGAGGGAGCACGGTGGCCTCACGGGTGAAGCTTGAGTCAGTTGTGCAACTGTTTGCAATACAGTGATTTACAACACAACCTTGGGATGAGCGAGGTTTGTGCCCGCCCGGGCGGTCGTGGCCACCCATTCGGCCAACCCTAGGCAACGCAATGACTCACGGGTTCTACACTCGGGGCCATCATGGTCGATGGGAGTGCCGCTCGCTTCCCTCGACTTGTTGCGCCCATGCCACGGAAACGCGACGGGAACCGGCTGGCGGTAAGCTTGGTAACTCGTTAGCTTTGCTCGCTTTGACTTGAGCCGGAGGTCGAAATCGCCACAACCATCTCCCCCCCGTCCTGGACCACCCGGGACTCCGAGAAGCTCTATAACATGAGCGGCTGGGGGCAGGGATACTTCAGGATCAACGAAATGGGGCACGTGACCGTGCACCCGGATGGCAACCCCAAGAGGGGTCTGGACCTGTTCCAGTTGGCCCTCGACCTCAATGCCCAAGGGGTCGGACTCCCCCTCCTCCTTCGATTCTCCGACATCCTGCGCTCCCGGATACAGGCTTTAGCGACGCAGTTTGAGAGCGCGATGAAGGAGTTCGGGTACGACGGGGCCTACACAACCGTCTATCCGGTCAAGGTCAACCAGCAACGCCACGTCGTGCAGGAGATCGTGGAGTTCGGCACCCCGCACGGTGCTGGCCTCGAGTGCGGCAGCAAGCCCGAGCTGATGGCGGTGCTCGGGCTCAATGAGAGCACGAATCATCTCATCGTCTGCAATGGGTACAAGGACGAAGAGTTCATGCGGCTCGCTCTCATGGGGCAGAAGCTCGGGCATACGGTGATGATCGTGCTCGAGCAGCTGAACGAGCTGGAAGTGCTCCTGCGGGTTGCCGAAGACATGGATGTCCAGCCCACCGTCGGCGTCCGGATCAAGCTTGCCAGCCAAGGCTCGGGGCGCTGGGCCAAGAGCGGTGGCGAAAAGTCGAAATTCGGGCTCGGCGCCATCGAGCTGGTAAAGCTCCTCGACCGCCTGACGGCAGCGGGTCGGCAGGACATTCTTCGGCTGGTGCACTTTCATCTCGGCAGCCAGATCCCCGATATCCGGGTGATCAAGGCGGGCCTCGAAGAGATCGGCCGCTACTACGCCGAGCTGCGGGGGATGGGGTTCAACCGTCTCGAGTATGTGGACGTGGGCGGAGGGCTTGGCGTCGACTACGACGGGTCCCGATCCACCCGCTCGGCCAGTGTGAACTATTCGCTTCGCGAGTACGCCAATGACGTGGTGTACACGCTGGGGTCAGTGTGCCGTTCAGAAGAGATTCCGATGCCTCACATCATCTCGGAATCGGGACGCGCCCTCACCGCCCATCACTCGCTGCTCCTAATCAACGTCATTGATGTGGAATCACTCACGGAGCCGATGCCACCCAAACTCCGGGATGACCCGCACGCCCTGCTGATGGAAATGGCCGAGAACCTCGAGTCCTTCGCGGCGGACCGCGTGCAGGAGGTGTTTCACGACGTGGTCTTTGCCCGCGAGCGGGCCCAGGAGTACTTCGCGAGCGGGGTCTTCTCGCTGCGCGACAAGGCGGACGCCGAGCAGTTCTACCTGTGTACGCTCAATGCAATCGCGAGCGCAATTGCGGATGACAAGGCCGCCTATCCTGAGGTTGCAACGCACATCGAGTCGGTTCTGATCGACCGCTATTTCTGCAACTTCTCCGTGTTCCAGTCGCTTCCCGACAACTGGGCGATCGATCAGATCTTTCCCATCATGCCGATCCACCGGCTCAACGAGCCGCCCAGCCGGCGGGGAACGCTCCAGGACATCACCTGCGATTCCGATGGGGTGATCGATCGGTTTACCGGGGGGCGAAAGGGCAAGCCGTCTCTCGAGCTACACCCGGTCATCGAGGAGGAACCCTACATCCTCGGCATTTTCCTGACGGGTGCCTACCAGGAGATCCTGGGCGACCTGCACAATCTGTTCGGCGATACCAACGCCGTGCATGTCCGCCTGACGGACCAGGGGTACGAGGTGACCGATCTGGTGCACGGCGACACCGTGACCGAGGTACTGAACTACGTGCAGTTCCACGCCTCGGATCTGCTGGCCACATTTCGGCGCAAGGTGGGGAAAGCGCGGGAATTGACTCGCCAGGAAGCGAACAGCTTCATCGCCGACTACGTAGCAGGCCTCGAAGGCTATACTTACCTGGAAGGCGATGGCGGCTGACTGGCGGCGCTGTTGCCTACTTCTCTCCTCTCGCTTTGGCCAGCCGCGTTCGTGCTTCCTTCACCAGCGGCTGAAGCGTCGGATCGGCGTTGCGCCATAGCTCCAGTGCCTTCGCGTAGTGCTGGGCAGCTTCCTCGGCGCGTCCTTGTCGCTCAGCGATTTCGCCGAGGCGTAACTGGGCGGGCGCGAGATAGGGCAGCTCGAAGCTGGACCCTTCGCCGCTGAGCGACTGATAGAGCACGGTCGCATCGGCGTCGCGCCCCATTGCCACCAGCGCCTCTGCTTGCACGAACCGTTCGCGTGGCTGCGCAAAGTAGGGCGACGCGCTCGACATCTCGTACCATGCCTCGCGGCGCACCCCTGCGAACGCCTGGATCACATCGGCTGGGCGTCCCCGTTGGGCGGCGATCTCCGCCCGAATTCCTTGCGCCAAGTCCCGTGGGAGTGATCCAGCATCTGGTGGCACCGGCAGGTTGTCCAGCTCTGCCGCATAGCGGGCTGCCTTGGCGGCATCGCCCAGGCGAGCCTCCAGCAAGCCGAGCAGATAAGCGCGAAGGTGGCGATGAAGCCCGTGATGGACGCTCAGGAACACGCTGGACTCCGCCGGTGGCTCCGGTGTGTCCGGTGCTCGCTCCAATCCGTCCCGGGCCGCCCTCAACTCGGCGGGGTCCGCGTGACGGAATGAATAGGCCGCTAGAGTGGCTCGAGCTTCTGCGGCCGCCCTGGGATCGAGCGCACCCGCTGAATCCAGCATCGAGCGAGCTGCGTCGATATGGCCTTGGGCAGCCGCCAGGTTAGCCAGCGCGACAAATCCCGCGACCCGTGACCACGCGGGTCGGGATGTATTGGTAAGGGTGGTGGCGACACGCGTTGCGGCCGTCGGATCGTGGAGGAACGAACCCAGGTTCCACATCGAGAGATAGGCCGTTACATCGGTCGCCGATTCCAGCAGGCGGAGCACCCGGCGCTGATCGGTTGTATCGCCTAACGCGAATGCGCGCAGAGTTTCGAGCTCGAGGACTTCCGACCGCGACGAGGCGACTTCACGTGGCGCGGTGCTGGCTCTGAGTTCGAGCGCGCGTCGAACCAGCGAGTCTACTTCGACATGGTTCCTCTGGCTCGCCGCGATGCGGGTGAGGTGGACGATCGGCGCGAAAAACCCGGGTTCGAGAGCAGACACCCTGCGCCAGGTCGCTTGCGACTCCGAGATGGAGTGGCCTGCCAGCGGACCGTAATGAAACTGCACTTCACCGAGCTGCAGCCAGGCTTCCACGTCGTTGGGATAAGTGGCCAGGACATTCTGGTACAATCGGGCTGCGTCGGCGGCCGCTCCGCGCCGTGTAGCGACGAGCGCCCGCAACAGCTGCCGATCGTGATCCGATAAGCGATCCGCCAGCTTTACGGCGTGCTCGGCGGCATCGCGGGCGATGTCCGAACGGGTGAGCCACTCGGCGGCAACGCTCATCCGGTACCAGGCGAGCGCGAATTGCGAGTCTTGCGCAACTGCCCGTTGGAAGCCGGCGACCGCCGCGTCGAAGTTGCCAGCCCGAAAAGCACTTTCTCCGTCCAGGTAGGCCTTCAGTGCAGGCAGCGATTGGGTCGTCATCGCGGCGATGCCGGTAAGCCGGTATTCCTGCCCGCTCCAGCCCTTCACCAGTTGAGCCGCGAGCGAATCAACCAGCTCGAACACCCGATCCGTCGACCCCTCGACTGACGCCGAGGCTGCCGCTCGACTGCTGCTCCTTGCGTCATACAGGGATGCGGTCAGGCGGAGCCGACCGCCGACCGTGAGCACATCGCCCAGTACGAACATTCCCGCACCGAAATGCTCGGCGATGGCGCGTCCCTGCTCCGGTCCCAGCGTCGCCGTCGGCTGGCGGGCGGTGTAGCTGAGCATCGCGCGCGAGTCAACGCTGTGCAGATCGCCGGCGCCGTCGAGTTTGGTGCCCAGCAATCCGACCATGCCTTCGCCCAGTCCCAGGGTGTCGCCGCCCCTCACCGTGAACGGGAGCACCGCGACCGCGCTGGACGAGAGCCCCATAGCCGCAGGGGGTGAAGGCGTGCCCCGCATTTGCCACAAGACGGCAGCTGCCAACACCGCGAGCACAGCGGCCATCGCGAATGCGAGTGGGCGGCTCAAAGCGGGGCGCCGCGCTGGTGAAGGCGCAAGGACAGGTGCGGAGTCGGTTCGCTGCAAATCGCGGATCATCTGCATTGCCGTGGCCGAGCGATCTTCGGCTCCCTTGGCCAGGCCTCGTACGAGGGCTGCATCAATACCGGCTGGAAGGTCGGGCCGGGTCGTTCGCAGGGGTTGAACTTCGCCGAGTGCGTGACGAGCCATGATCTCGCGCGGCGTCCGGCCGCCGAACGGGGCTGAGCCTGAGAGCATCTCGTACACCACGCACGCTAGGCTGTAGACGTCACTGCGGCCATCGAGAGTCGCCTCTCCGGCCGCCTGTTCCGGGCTCATGTACGCCGGAGTTCCCATCGCGATACCGATGGCGGTAGCGCCTTGTGGTCCGGCGACGTCGACAGCGCGGGCCACTCCGAAGTCAGCCACGAAGGCGTGCCCATCGGAAAGGAGAATGTTCTCCGGTTTCACATCGCGGTGCACCACGCCGTGCGCATGAGCGTAGTCCAGCGCGCCGGCGACGTCCCCTGCGATGCGCAGCGCTTCCTCGAAGGTCAGAGATCCCTCGCGCTGAATGCGCGCTCGCAACGACTCGCCCTGCACGTACGGCATGACGAACCAGAGAGCCTCCGGGGACGCGCCGGTTTGCGGTGCAGCGCCGCTGTCGAAGAGGGGCAGAATGTTGGGGTGCTGAAGTCCGGCAATGATCCGGATCTCACGCAGGAACCGATCGGTACCTACGGCCGCGCCGATCTCCGGACGTAGGACCTTGAGGGCGACTTGACGGCCGTGGCGGAGGTCCTGCGCGAGGTACACCCGCGCCATCCCTCCTTCGCCGATCAATCGGGTGACCTGATACCGGTCAGCCAGGGCCGATTCAAGCCGGGAACGAAGCTGGTCCACTGAGCGCCACGCTGGGAATGCCGGAAGCATAGGACTGGTGCTCGGGAGACACCAGTCGGTCACCGGAGTGCCGGATGCCGCCGATCGCTGCCGTCCCTGCGCGGGTCAGCGGCGTGCGGCTCCGGGCAACTGGCGCTCCGCCGACCCGGTGTAGATCTGCCTGGGCCTGGCGATCTTCTGATCCTTGTCGGTCATCATCTCTTCCCATTGCGCCAGCCAACCCGGCATTCGGCCCAGCGCGAACAGGACCGTGAAATAATCCGTAGGATATCCCATAGCCTGATAGATCAGGCCGGAATAGAAGTCGACATTGGGATACAACTTCCGCTTAATGAAGTACTCGTCTTCCAGGGCAATCCGCTCGAGCTCAAGGGCCATCTCCAGTTTCGGATTGAGACCGGTCTGCTCGAACACGTCGTACGCCACTTTCTTGACGAGCTTGGCGCGCGGATCGTACGACTTGTAGACTCGATGGCCGAATCCCATCAGCCGATCCGACCCACCCTTCACTTTCTTGATGAATTCCGGAATCTCCTTTTTGTCGCCGATGTCATCGAGCATTCGCAGAACGGCCTCGTTGGCCCCGCCGTGCAGCGGTCCGTACAGCGCAGCGATACCGGCAGAGACCGCTGAAAACGGGTCGACATGCGATGAACCGACACCGCGCACCGCACTCGTCGAACAGTTCTGCTCGTGGTCGGCGTGCAGGACCAGGAGGATTTCCAACGCGCGCTGCAGCACCTTATTGGGCTTGTGGCGGCCGCCGATGCTGAATGTCATGTTCACGAAGTTGCCGATGTAGTCCAGATCGTTGTCGGGAAGGACGAAGGGCAAGCCTCGCGAATGGCGGAACGCGAACGCGGCGATGGTCGGCAGCTTGGCCATGAGACGGACTCGCTGCAGGCGGCGGTTCTCGGGATCCTGAATGTGCTTGGCATCGGGGTAAAACGTCGACAGGGCCCCCACTGTTCCGAGCAGCATGCCCATGGGATGGGCATCATAGCGGAACCCTTCGAGAAACTTGGTGACGTTGGTATGAACGTAGGTGTGATAGCGGATTTCGTCGGCCCACCGGTCTAGCTGCTCTTTGGTAGGTAACTCACTCTCGATCAGAAGCCATGCTACCTCGAGAAAGGAGGCCTTCTCCGCCAACTGCTCGATGGGATAGCCGCGATAGCGCAGGATACCCCGATCTCCATCGATGAACGTAATGGCACTGCGACAAGCCGCCGTGTTCATGAAGGCAGGATCGTAGGTCATCAAACCGAAGTCATCTTCCGACTCTTTCATCTGGCGGAGATCCATTGCCCGGATGGTTCCATCGGAAATCGGAAGCTCGTAAGTCTTGCCGGTCCGGTTGTCGGTCACGGTCAGCGTATTGTTGGCCACATCTACTCCACTGCGAAAAGTTGCCGCGCCGGGAACTCCCGGTCGGTCGCGCCAAAGATACGCCTGCCGAAAAGCCGGGCCAACCCTGTCTCCACGCCGTGAGAACAGGGTCGATGGCGTGCCAAATGCCTTCAGGAGACCGATGTAGGGGTGGCTGCGCGATTGGTACGCCGCGCTGCCGTTACGTGCGCCAACAGGTGGCGACCATCGGAGGAGAACAGCGGGAACAGGTTGAGGTATCCCGACACGTTGGCGACAAAGGTATAGACGAACAGGTCACCGATGGCGGTTCCCAGCCGGGGAGAACCGGCCAACCACCAGTAGCCCACGACGAGCAGCGATACCAGCAGGTTCGACACGCCTCCCGACGCCGAGATCACCGGGGCGCGCCACGCCTCGCGACCCCACTCGAACCGCCAAGGGCCGGGCTTGATATCGCGATAGCCAATGGCCGATGCGTCGTCATCGAGCAGGATGACTGAGCCGACCAATGGAAAAAGACCGATGCGGAGCCGGCAGCCCGCTAGCGCGCCGTCGAACAGTGCAGGACCGATTCCCAGCCGAATCCCCCAGATTCGGACACCCAGCGCCCGCGCTGCAGTGGCATGTCCGACCTCATGCGCATAGAGCGCGATCCACGAGGCGACATAGGCCAGTACCAGAGGCTTGGCGAACGCAATCGCGCCGCCTCGCAGCGCCTCCGGGAATTCGGGTAGAGACAGAAAGGGAATCAGCAGCATCGCGAGCAGTGTATTTAACACGGTCCGCCGACTACACGGTTGGCAACGTGACTGAGCACACGGTTTCGAATCCGCCGCGCGCGTTATAGCGGGTGGTAACGGTGAGACGCTTGGGGGAAAGCAGTTGCCACAGGTCTTGAGCCATTCGGGCAGTCGCGTGCTCCTGAAAAATGCCGACGTTGCGAAAGCTGATCACGTAGTACTTGAGGCTCTTGAGCTCCACACAGCGGCCAGACGGCACATACCGTATCGTCAATAGCGCAAAATCCGGAAGCCCGCTATAGGGGCAGACCGCGCTGAACTCCTTGGTCTCGGTCAGGATCTCCTGTTCGGGCCCCTCATAAGGAAAGGTCTCGAGCACCGCAGCATCGATGGCATCGGGGGTGGTGAAGGGAAGTGTGCGGCCTTCGGCGAGAGCCATGTTGGCGTCCTTGAAGAGGTCCTGTAGCCGAATCTAAAACGGGGGAAGGACAAAGAGGCGGGAAAGTGGGGAAGACGAGAAGAGGGAAAGGGAGAATGGGTTCGTTCGAGAGAAATGCATCGGATCTGCTTGTATCGACATGGAACCGAGCCCGGTTCCATGTCGATATGAGCTAGCGAGGTGGCTCGTGGCTTCCCACTGACGCTTCCCCGCGCTGCCCCCCTTCTCCCTTTGCCCTTTCCCCTTTACTGCTCCCCTTTACTGCGCGTCGAGCTTCCCCACCACTCCGGTCTCCAACCACGCATACTCGCCCCGAAG
>JBKPOS010000039.1:0-4014 GCA_046733215.1 Gemmatimonadota bacterium | reverse complement strand
CTCAGCGTCATGCCATGGAGTCGGCGACGATCGCAGAGCGAAGACGGCAGCGACAATAGCTTGCGCTCCAACAGCACAAGCTGTGCGGGCCAACAACATCAGTGCCGGGCCGCGCCACGTCAGCGTCCCAGCGTCCACCCGCCGACGGAGAACCTCGGAGGAATTCGGGTTCATCGGGCCAATCTTAGTACCCTGGAGTGACGGTGCTGCGATCATTAGACCAAGAGTTTGCGCGGGCGCAGGTGCGAGAGCCCGCAGCTGGCAGCAAACAGTCGCGTTAAGCTGATCGCGACAAGGAAGGTTCCTGATGGAGTGGAACTCCACCAAGCACTTCGCTGCGCTCACGACAGTCGTCGGACTCCTGGGCTGTGACGATCCCGGCGGAGTCGGCTGCACGGCCGAACTCCGAGCGATTCCTCTGGTCATTACGGACAAGGCGGGTGCACCCGCCGACAGCGTCGACTTCACGGTCAGACTCGTCCGGACAGCGGAGGTGCTCAACCATACCGCTCCCGGTCCCAATCCCACGGGGACGTACTTGCTGGTCGATGACGCAGCAACGACGAAGCTACAACCGACCGGCGATCAGGTCCGGGCAGTTGCGATCAGGGGGTCGGCCGTCGCGCAGGCGGACTTCCTGATAGGTGTGCCGGGCGGATGCCATGTAAAGAAGGTGTCAGGGCCCGATACCCTCGCCCTGCCGTGATGACACGGACCGCCGGATTCAAAACCGCTAACTACAACAGAGGAACGTAGATTCGAAAGGGCGGATGAGTCGCCCGCCGCTGAAGCGCGTCGTTAGGCAGGATCACAGGAGCCATGCCCGAATCGAGCACCGATGCGCCGAATGTCGTCGCCTTTCCGCCGCTGTTATATGGAGGGACACTTTCGGGGGGGCTGATACTTCACTGGCTGATGCCGCGACATCTCCTGCCGCCCGTCCCCGCACGCCTCTTGGGTGTTCTCCTCTTTATTGGGAGTGCCGCACTGGGGCTTTGGGGTGAACGAACCATGCGAAGGGCCGGCACCAACGTGGACCCACGTCAGCCCGCACTCGCACTGGTCGTCGATGGCCCCTTTCGATTTTCACGGAACCCGCTCTATCTCGGGCTTACCGGGTTCTACCTGGCCATCACGCTGCTGGTCAACGCCGTGTGGCCGCTCCTGCTCCTGGTGCCGGTGTTGGGGGTAGTGCACTGGGGAATCATCAAGCGGGAAGAGCGCTATTTGGAAGCAAAGTTTGGGGAGCCGTATCGGGCCTATCGGTCTCGGGTGCGGCGGTGGCTATAGGTAATTCCAAGGCGCGGGGATGCTGGATGACCGTAATATCACCGCTTCGCGTGGGCCAAGTGCTCGAGATCGGCTTCCCGGCATTCACACCACGGATCACTGTTCACTCTGACCACAGTCTAACCGTAGAAATCGTTGCGGGTGACAATACCGGTTTCTCCGATACTGTCGACTATGAGGCTGTCGCGGTACGTGAGGGCCTGGTGATTCTGTCCTGGCGGGAACACATCGGAAGCACGATTGTGCACGTCCTTGATTTTGTTTCCGGCGAGGCCTACACCGCCGTGACACCAGCGACGGGCGAGTTTATGCGCTTGCGGGGTCGGATTGAAATCCTATCCGCGCCGTCACCATAGTGTCATGCGCGCCGCTCCGCTCGGCCAGAATGCTACTTGGGCGGGCGTGGGACGTAGGTTGGTGCGCGCGCTGGCTTCAGAGTCGCACGCCCCATTACCAGACAAGGTGAGTACATGAAAAACCGCGCGAACGCTCGGTTCACGATCAAGGGCTGGGATGAGAAGGCGGTGAGTGAGGGGCCCGACCTGCCAAAGCTCAGCCGGGCCACGGTGATCAAGACGTTCACCGGCGATATCGAGGGCGAGAGCCAAGTCGAGTACTTGATGCTGTACCGGAGTGACGGCTCTGCTACGTTCGTCGGGCTGGAGCGGGTCGTTGGCCGAGTGGGTGACAAAGCGGGCAGCTTTGTGCTCCAACGCACCGGGGTATTCGAGGGGGGCGAGGCCAAGGAGTCCTATTCGGTGATCCCCGGCTCTGGAACGGGGGAGCTCCGCGACCTGCTAGGCGATGGCACTTCGGCTGTTGGCCATGGGAGCGAGCATCCGTTCATGCTGAACTATGAGTTGGGCTAGCCCGGCTGTATGCACCTTCACTTCGGGGGATACGTGCAGAACACCAGCCTTGACTGGGGACTCACGGGCAAGACGGTGATCGTAACCGGAGCAAGTTCTGGTATCGGGGCTGCGACTGTGCGTAGCCTGGGAGCTGCTGGCGCGTCTGTTCTGCTCGTCGGCCGGGATGAGAGCCGCCTGAACCAGCAGGTGGGGAACGTGGCTGCGGCCGGGGGCCGAGGCGTCGTCGCCATCGTTGACCTCGCGGATGCCGAGGCGGCGGCGGGCCTCGTTGACCGGGCCGTGGAAGAGTTTGGCTCACTGCACGGGATGGTGCTCGCGGCGAGCCTCTTCGATCCGCAGCCCCTCGAGGATACTTCCTTCGCGTGCCTCGATACCCAGTGGAGGACGAACTTGCTTGCGCCGATGATGATGACCAAGCGAGCCGTGCCGCATCTAGGGGAAGGCTCGTCAATCGTCTTTATCGGATCGACCACCGGGACTGTTGGATTCCCAGGCTGCTCGGCCTATACCGCTACTAAGGGCGCGGTGGCCGCCGTAACCCGCGCGCTCGCGGTCGAGCTCGCACCCAAGGGGATCCGCGTCAATATCGTCGTGCCCGGCTACGTACGCACGCCGATGCTCCAACCCCACCTCGATGCGAACGCCGGCTACGAGGACTGGATTGTTGCAAATACCCCTCTGGGCCGTATCGACGGCCCCGAGGATCTGGCGCCGACCATCGTGTTTCTCCTCTCGCCGCTGTCCGCGTACGTCGATGGGCAGACATTCATCGTCGACGGCGGTTGGACTGCCCGGTAAGGCGACCGGATGGCACGTTTCCAGTCCTCATTCCTCGCCCTCGTTGCGGTACAGGCCGCCCACTCAGTGGAAGAGTACGTCGGTCACCTCTATGACGTCTTTCCCCCAGCTCGCTTCGTGAGTGGCCTTATCTCCCACGATCATGAGCGGGGCTTCGTCATTGCCAACGTCGCGCTCGTAACCTTCGGGCTCTACTGCTTTCTGGGGCCCGTACGCCGCCAATGGCCGTCCGCCGTCCCGCTCGCCTGGCTTTGGGTGGTCATCGAGCTGGCCAATGGGATAGGCCATCCGCTTTGGTCACTGGCTCAGCTGCGGTACACGCCCGGGGTTGCGACGGCTCCGCTCCTGTTTGGGCTGGCGCTCTATCTGGCACAGCAGCTCGTCGCTGGTCGAGCGTCGCCCTCGGCAGTCGCCTAATATGCGCATGCAGCTGCCGGACGCGATCCACATAGACGGCGAGGTGGCCCCACGACAGCTCGTGCGAGATCGCGACGCCATCGACCTCGCGCTCGCCAATGAGGAGTGGCTAGGCTTGGCAGTTTTCGTCTTTGCCTCCGGCTCGTTGACGGTTATTGACGCCTGCAGTTGATGCGCAAGACGTTAGGCCATGCACGAGAAAACCCCAGCTTGCTGTCCTTCTAAAGGAGGCTGCGATGAGTTCGCAATCGCCGTCTCGTCTGCTCCGTCCGGTTCTTATCGCGTTCGGCCTCGTATTCATCTTTGGCATCGCCGCCCTAAACCGGCTCTGGCCGAGCGGGTGGGCGTGGACTCCCGAACAACCGGCGTACCTCCACATGATTTGGAGCATCTACGCCACCCTGGGCGTGTTCCTGCTGCTTGCTGCCCGCAATCCCGTTCAGCATCTCAGCCTGATCTGGTTCACCGTGTGGTCCAGCGTGGCTCACGGCGCGGTGATGGCTGTCCATTCCATCACAGATCCTGGTCAACGGGGCCACCTGTGGGGAGACGTGCCGGCTCTCTTCCTAACCGCGATCGTGCTGGCAGCCCTCACGCCCCGCCGTCTCTCACTGAGCGATACAGGGTGACGCCCATA